>JAHQVM010000128.1 GCA_019634365.1 Flavobacteriaceae bacterium
CAACGAGAAAAATGCGCAATGTTCATAACTCAACAAAAATATTTTTAAAATATTGATAATCAGACACATAACATATTATATTAACACGATGTTAATAACAATCGTAAAGTCCTCATGTTGAAAACTTTGTTGAAAACCCACCTCTCGTTTTTTTAAAATTCCTCCCTATTTTTTTCATATTTGTTAGTCCCTAGTAATGAGAAATTAATCCAGAAAAATTTAAACGAAGGACAAATGAGCGCAGTAGAACCCATTTTAGCAGAAAACAAAGACCGATTTGTAATTTTCCCTATCCAACATCATGATATTTGGGATTGGTATAAAAAATCGGAAGCCAGTTTTTGGACCGCAGAAGAAATCGATCTGCACCAAGATCTAACCGATTGGACCACCAAGCTAAATGACGACGAGCGCTATTTCATCAAACACATTTTGGCGTTTTTTGCTGCCAGCGATGGTATCGTAAATGAAAACCTTGCCGAAAACTTTGTGAACGAAGTGCAATATTCGGAAGCGAAGTTCTTCTATGGTTTTCAAATTATGATGGAAAACATCCACAGTGAAACCTATTCCTTGCTTATCGATACCTATGTAAAAGATGATAAGGAAAAGGACAAGCTTTTCAAGGCGATTGAAAATTTCCCTGCTATCAAGAAAAAGGCAGATTGGGCGCTTCAGTGGATAGAAAGTCCAAGTTTTGCAGAGCGATTGATTGCTTTCGCAGCTGTAGAAGGGATTTTCTTCTCCGGAGCTTTCTGTTCTATCTTCTGGTTGAAGAAACGTGGTTTAATGCCTGGATTAACCTTCTCTAACGAATTGATTTCCCGCGATGAGGGAGTACACTGCGATTTTGCCGTGCACCTGCACAATCACCATTTGGTGAATAAAGTGCCTAAGGAACGTATCCGTGGAATCATTGTAGATGCCCTAAACATTGAAAGAGAATTCATTACAGAATCATTGCCTGTAAGTCTCATAGGGATGAATGCAAACCTAATGACCCAATACTTGGAATTTGTCACAGACCGCCTACTCGTTGAATTGGGTTGTGACAAAGAGTACAACACCAGCAATCCATTTGACTTTATGGATATGATCTCGCTGCAAGGAAAAACCAATTTCTTTGAAAAGCGCGTGTCTGAATACCAAAAAGCGGGTGTAACCAACAAGGACAAAGAGTCGAACAAGATTAGTTTCGACGCGGACTTTTAAATCAACTTCCGCTGGCTCCCCAAACGGCGGATTTTATTTTAAAATACTCAGGAATGTACGGTGCATAGCCGTGCAACAGGATTTTTTTTGATAAACACAACTAACACACACCTTTAAGAAGTATGAACGTAGTTAAAAGAGACGGCCGCAAAGAACCCATCATGTTCGATAAGATCACTGCAAGGGTTCGAAAATTATGTTACGGATTGAATCCCTTGGTGGATCCCGTAAAAGTAGCCATGAGGGTAATTGAAGGCCTTTACGATGGGGTTACTACCAGCGAACTGGATACACTGGCAGCAGAAATTGCCGCAACCATGACAGTGACGCATCCGGATTATGCAAAGTTGGCAGCAAGGATTTCTGTTTCCAACCTTCACAAAAACACCAAAAAGACCTTCTCCGAAGTGATGAAGGATCTTTATGAGTACGTAAATCCGCGTACCGGAAAGCCTGCACCACTATTAAGTGATGAGGTTTATAAAATTATTGAAGAGAATGCCGATGAATTGGATTCCACCATAATCTATAACCGTGATTTCGGGTATGATTATTTTGGTTTCAAAACATTGGAGCGCTCCTATTTATTGAAATTGAATGGGCAGATTGCTGAGCGGCCTCAGCATATGCTAATGCGTGTATCCATAGGGATACACCTAAACGATCTTGCGGCAGCCAAGGAGACCTATGAGCTCATGTCGAAGAAATTCTTTACGCATGCTACGCCAACCCTTTTCAATAGTGGAACACCAAAACCACAGATGTCATCCTGTTTCTTGCTAACCATGAAGGACGACAGTATCGATGGTATTTACGATACCCTAAAACAAACCGCGAAGATTTCACAATCGGCGGGAGGAATTGGATTGTCTATCCATAACATTAGGGCTACAGGATCGTACATCGCCGGAACCAATGGAACCTCTAACGGAATCGTACCCATGTTGCGTGTGTTCAACGATACGGCCCGTTATGTAGACCAAGGAGGTGGAAAGCGAAAAGGTAGTTTTGCTATTTACGTAGAACCATGGCACGCTGATATTTTCGATTTCTTGGATCTAAAAAAGAACCATGGAAAGGAAGAAATGCGGGCAAGGGATCTTTTCTATGCCATGTGGATTCCGGATTTGTTCATGAAACGCGTACAGGAAGATGGAGAATGGACGCTAATGTGCCCGAACGAGTGCCCAGGATTGTTCGATAGCCATAGTGAAGAATTCGAAAAGCTGTACACCAAGTACGAGAAAGAAGATCGTGGAAGAAAAACCATCAAGGCGCGGGAACTTTGGGAGAAGATCCTAGAATCACAGATTGAAACGGGTACACCTTATATGTTGTATAAGGATGCGGCCAACCGTAAAAGTAACCAAAAGAATTTGGGAACCATTCGATCCTCCAACCTTTGTACAGAAATTCTGGAGTATACTTCTCCGGACGAAGTAGCGGTTTGTAATTTGGCATCCATTGCACTGCCTATGTTCGTGAAGAATGGCGCCTTCGATCACAAGGAACTGTTTAAGGTGACCAAGCGTGTGACCAAAAACCTAAACCGTGTGATCGACCGCAACTACTATCCGGTAAAGGAAGCCGAGAACTCGAACTTCCGTCACCGTCCAGTTGGATTGGGAGTACAAGGATTGGCAGATACCTTCATCATGCTACGTTTACCCTTTACCAGTGATGAGGCCAAGCAACTGAATCAGGAGATTTTTGAAACCCTTTATTTCGCAGCTGTTACCGCATCGATGGAAGAAGCCAAGGTAGATGGTGCTTACGAATCGTACAAAGGATCGCCCATGTCTGAAGGATTGTTCCAACACAACCTTTGGAATATTAAGGATGAGGAATTAAGCGGACGTTGGGACTGGACCAAACTGCGTAAGGATGTGAAAAAACACGGGGTGCGTAACTCCTTGTTGGTAGCGCCTATGCCTACGGCATCTACGTCACAAATCCTTGGAAACAATGAAGCTTTCGAGCCTTATACGTCCAATATCTATACGCGCCGTGTACTTTCGGGTGAGTTCATTGTAGTGAACAAGCACCTATTGGAAGACTTGGTGAAATTAGGACTTTGGAATGAGGACCTTAAGGAAGAGATCATGCGTGCGAATGGATCCATTCAGAACGTAGATGTAATTCCTCAAGAATTAAAGGACCTATATAAGACAGTTTGGGAATTGAGTATGAAGGATATTATCGATATGTCACGACACAGAGGATACTTCATCGACCAATCCCAATCTTTGAACCTCTTTATGGAGAACGCCAATATGGCGAAGCTAACATCCATGCACTTCTACGCTTGGAAGAGCGGACTTAAAACGGGTATGTATTACCTGCGTACCAAGAGTGCTGTGGATGCCATTAAGTTCACCTTAAAGAATCAACCCAAGAAAGAACCCGCTGTAGCCGCAGCATCGGCAGGTGGCCCCGTTATGGCAGAAGCCAAAGTGGAAGCTACATCTGCAGTCAATGACAAGCCTTTAACCGCTCAGGAATTAAGGGAGTTGTTGGCCAAGTCCAAAGAAGCTGAGGACGACGAGGATTGCCTCATGTGTGGTTCTTAATCAGACTCTCAACCAGAGTCATCTTTTAAGTGTTAATATGAAAAAGGGAAGCCGTTTGGCTTCCCTTTTTACGTTGGCTTATTCAAAAGGGTTAAAGGATGTCTGTACTTTTAGAGTGGGTGTACTCCACATAATATTGTTCTATCAGTTCCATAATGCCTTCAACGAGGTCCTTGCATTCCAACACCAGGCTAAAGTATAGGGAAGTGTTTTTGGCACTGGCTTCCGGATCCTTGGTGCGCTCAATCTGCTTTTCGATCTCGCTGGATAGGTAATCCAGAAAGTCTTGCTTTTCGCTGATAATGTTCGGTAAATTGTCCAAGGTTTGGGAATCGAATTCCTGCTTCGTTTTTTCAAAAAGGGAAATCAGTCTCGATTCAATTTCATTTAAATCCTTGATCTGGTTATATCGCAAACCTCGGTGATTGTTCTTAACGTGCTTATAACTCGTTTTGGTAATGTAGTTGAACGACTGCACAATGTCTTGCAACGAATCCTGTATCAATAAATAGAACTTACTGGCAGGAGTGGCATCTTCCTCTAGGTTTTTAATGTAGAAAAATACGTGGCTCTTTAAGCCTTCCATTTCATCGCTGAGTTTTTCACTGTACTCACGGTCCTTCTTCAAAGCCTTCAGATCTTGCTTGGCTAGGTTGTTGAACGTACTGGTTAGCAATTGACTTCCCATTTGCATTACGGTAGAAACGTTTCCAGAACTTTCTTCAATAATACCTTTTATTGAGGTACTCTTTGCTTTTTGCAAGCGAATTTCTTCTTTAAATTCCTTGGTGTTCTTGCTACCCTTTACATAACTGCGAACGATGAGGAATACAGCCAGAGTAAGCAACCCTGCAAGGGCAAATCCACCAAATTTGTATAACAACAGAGCCATAATCGATGCCGCAACAAAGGCGGTAATGGCAGTCATGAACCATCCTCCGATTACACTTATAACCCCTGCCACACGATAAACAGCGCTATCGCTTCCCCAGGCACGGTCGGCCAAGGAAGTTCCCATGGCTACCATAAAAGTAACATAGGTGGTAGAAAGCGGAAGTTTCATTCCTGTAGCAATCGAAATCAACACACTCGCAACGACAAGATTGATGGAAGCACGAACCATATCGAAGGCCGGTGTATCGGCATTTTTTATTTTGGCTGCCGGGAGGGGCGTAAAACTGTTGGTGATGCGCCTTTTGGATCCAGTAGGTAATAGAGAGCGGAAATAGGTGTTCATTACAATAGCACCACGAACCAAATTTTGTGATAGCCAGTTGGCACGGAAGCGTTCTTCGGTTTCATCCTGGCTGGAAAGATCTACGGAGGTTTTTACCACACGGCGGGCTTTTTCACTAAACCAAAGGGTAAGCACCATCACGACTCCTGCCAATAACAGAAGATAGGGTTGGGTAGGTACTTTGGCCGCCAAGCTTTCCATGCTGAATTCGGAAGCTGGAACGCCCGAGGCCATCCAGGCTTCATACGAATTGAGTGCTGCAATGGGAACCCCAATAAAATTCACCAAGTCGTTCCCAGCAAATGCCATCGCCAAAGCGAAGGTTCCTATAATAATAATGAGTTTGTAAATGTTGGTTTTAAGCACGGTGATCACCAAGGCAGAAATTGCCGTCCAGATGAGTGCGTTGATCCCAATGAACTGCCAGAGATTTTCCTTGGCCCATTGGTTAAAACTCTCTGGTAACACGGCGGCACTTTTCAGTCCTTTAATAATAATGAAATAGGAAATTGCGGTAATGGCCAATCCTCCGAATACGGCGGCCATCCAGCTGGGTTTCTTTTCAAAATGGAAGGTGAGAAGGTATCGGGAGGCAAATTGCACGAGCGCACCTATGGTAAATGCGACGACCACCGAGAGCAGTATACCCAGAATGATTTCGGTGGCTTTTTGTGAATTGATATATTCTCCCAACTGAAGAATGGTATCGCCATTGCCACTTATCTTCAACAATGATATACACACGGCCGCACCCAGTAATTCAAATACAATGGAGACCGTAGTCGAGGTAGGTAGTCCCAAGGTGTTAAAGAAATCCAATAGCAGGATGTCCGTGATCATCACGGCCATAAAGATGATCATGATTTCGTCGAAATAGAACTGACCGGGTACAAATATTCCCTTACGGGCAACCTCCATCATACCACTGGAGGAGAGCGCTCCAAAAGCGATCCCTACACTGGCAACAATCATAATGGTTCTGAATGAAATGGCCTTGGAACCAATGGCAGAATTCAAGAAGTTTACTGCATCATTGCTCACACCTACCACCAAGTCTGCAATCGCTAAAACCGCTAGGGCGATAAGCATAATAACGTATATGTTATCCATAAAAGAGAAGTTATACCAACAAGCAAATTTGAAATTAATTTTCGAAGTCTATGTTAGGTTAATGTTATGTGTTGTGTTGGGGAGTATAAATAATATGGAGCTCAACCCCTATGAGGAAACAAAGCTTATAGATTGCCTATGGAATGTTATCAAATCTAAAATTGTTAAATAATTAAAAATCAGATAAATAAACGCTTAATGTTAATATAATGTTATGTAAAAGTTGTTTGAATGTAAAATTAATGTTATGTTTGTAATGTAATTATTAATTAAATCTATGCAGTTATGAAAAATATACTAATGATAATGGCGATTTTATTGGTAGGAACCCTCTCTTTTGCCCAAGAGGAAAACAAACCTATTTATGAGCTTAAAGGAGACCTTATTGAGGCCACCTTATTTCATGCTAATGGCGCTGTTGCACAAACAGGTTTCTATACGAAAGATAATAAATTGGAAGGAATGTGGGTTAGTTACGATGCCACAGGAAACAAAACGGCCGTAGCTTATTACTATGAAGGGGAAAAAGTAGGCACTTGGACGTTTTACAATGGAGATACCAAAAAAGAGGTTACCTATGAGAATTCGAGAATTGCTGCGGTTAAAACTTGGGAGGTTACAGATACCCGTGTTGTGACCAATTAATTACAAGACTTCGAACTTATATACAAGAAAAAGGGCTGTCAATTTTTGACAGCCCTTTTTTATGTTAACTGATTAGGGTAATTCCTAGAATCCGCTAGTCCATCCGTTAGACCAGCTAGGAGCAGCAGCACCGTTACCAGCACCAGAAGTTGGTCCTTCAGTAACGAAGTCTTGGTTAGCTCCTGTATAGTTAGTTACTTCCCAACCACCTGCAGGGTTATCGAACTGCATTGGGTTGATAGAAAGATCGTCGTTTTCGATACGTACAGCAGCTTCGGCGTCTGTATCTTTTACATTCACACCTAGATCTATAGCATCGGTGTAGAAGTTAGTAACGGTGAAGTTTCCACCACCTTCTTTGAAGAACAATGCTCCTTCAGTAACAGGTCCTACAACCGTAATGTTAGAAAGTGTAGTGGTAGTTACAGGAGTAGCGTCTCCATCATCACCATTGTTAGATCCTTCGATACCAGCCTTCGCACCGTTAGCGATGTACCAGCTATCTCCGTTTCCGTTCCATCCATCAGCGAAGTCGATAGAGTCATCTCCACTTCCGATAGATACCAAGAAGTTTCCATCTACGGTTCCACCAAAGAACTCGATTCCGTCATCACCTCCGTTTAGGGACTGTACGTACTCAAATGTAGTTCCGGCACCCACACCGAAAAGGGAAACACCGTTGAATTCTTTATCGTTAGAGAACGTAGCACCTGTGTACTCCACTCTCAAGTAACGGATCGATCCAGAATTGTCGTTTGCGTTGTTACCACCGTAAAGAAGGTCTGCAACCTCAGAAGTTACATCAGTTCCTTTGTTGGTAGGAGCGTTACCACATACTACCAATCCTCCCCAGTCACCAGGAGCTGGAGAAGCAGCGTTAGAAGTCATAACAACTGGGTTGTCCGAAGTACCTTCGATGAAGATCTGAGCACCTCTAGCAACAGCGATGTAAGCAGCAGTACCACCTGTAGCTTTGATGGTAGTTCCAGCAGGGATCGTTAATGATCCACTTTCTACAACGAAAGCACTTGTTAGGAAGTACTCGATGCTAGCGTTAAGAGTAACGTCTCCGTTTACTACACCCGCCAAGTTTTCAGTTCCGGAAGGACCACTGTTGTCCAATCCTACAGTCCATCCTGCAGCCCAGTCTGGGGAAGCAGCACCGTTTCCAGCACCTGTACTAACACCTTCCGTGTAGAAGTCTTGGTTAGCACCTGTATAGTTTGTAATTTCTAATCCAGTTGGAGCATCAGCGAACTGGAAGTTTGTGATTACAATGTCATCATTTTCGATACGTGCAGCAGCTTCGGCATCTGTATCTTTTACATTCACACCAAGGTCAACATTGCTTGTGTAGAAGTTGTTTACGGTGAAGTTTCCACCACCTTCTTTGTAGAACAAAGCACCTTCAGTAACAGGTCCTACAAC
>JAHQVM010000129.1 GCA_019634365.1 Flavobacteriaceae bacterium
ACCCAGATCGAGGCCAATACCACCTACAAGATCTCCATCACGGACATCGAGGGGGCACAGCTCACCGAATCGGATGTGTACCTTGTGGATAATAGCACAGGAATCTTACATAACCTTAAGAACGATTCGTACGAGTTTACCAGTGATGCAGGTACGTTCCACAATCGCTTTATGTTATACTTCTCAAGAGAGGTGTTAGGTTCTGAAAACAATCTGGAAAGTGAAGTACTACTTTATCCTAATCCAGTAAATGATCAACTCAACATTTTCTCTATGAAGTCTTATATCGAGTCGATCGAGGTATACGACATTCGAGGGAGAAGAATGCGACAAGACATTGAAGAAGAAAAAAATTCATGTGCGCTGAACATTTCTAATTTGGAAACAGCAGTGTACTTTGTAAGAGTAGTGACAGAAACCGGTTCTATTACCAAAAAAATCATCAAGCGTTAATATCGATCGAAACCGTGACATGATCATCTAAGAATAGCACGTTTCATACTGCTACTATTTTAGTAAAAAAAAGAACCCCTGGTCTTCATCAGGGGTTCTTTTTTTGTTTAATGTTTTAGAATGAAAGATGGCATCATATCCCCCAGAAAAACCCAAACCTATTGGTTTCTTACATTTATAAATAATTTAACGAAATTCAACAAAATTTGCATTACATCGATTTTTTTAGGTTTTTATCGATCTTTTTTATAGAATTATGTACGATTTTACCTACATAAAGCATTAATCAACTTGTTGTCAGTTAATTACGAAAAAACAAACCTTAGTCCCCAAATATTAACCGAATCACAAACAAACTATTTATGAAATGAAAACTACATGCTCCCAAAAAATTTATGGAAACCTACTATTATTTTTTACATTTCTGAGTTCGGCCACACTGCTGGCCCAAGTTGGAATTAACACCACTACTCCCGGTAGTGGATCCATGCTGGATGTAACAAGCACAGAAAAAGGTATGCTCGTACCAAGGGTTGATATTGCCGACCTTTCTACTATTGCACCTATTACTGGAGGAAGTACGGAAAGTCTTCTCGTTTATAACACCAATACCACTACGGGTCGTGGATTCTACTTTTGGAACGGCTCCATTTGGGTCGGTATTGACGGTGATGGTGACTGGAAACTAGATGGTAATACTGGAACCACACCAGGTACTGGTGCCAATGAAAATTTTATAGGAACTACCGATTCACAAGATGTGGTCTTGGCTTCCAATGCTACTGAAGTAGCCCGAATGAAAACTTCGGGACAAATTGCAGCAACCAACGATGGTTCTGCTGGCAGTCCTTCCTATTCCTTCAACAATGACCTGGATACGGGTCTATACCTTTCTGGAACGAATCAAATAACCCTCTCCAATGCTGGAACGGATCAGGTAACCTTTACTTCCGATGGCCGTATTCGTGCACATACTGCAGGAACCTTGGAAAATCCCTTGTTTGCCTGGAGTGCAGACAGCAACAAAGGATTCTACAGCCCCGGTGCCGATATGTTTGGTTTGGTTACCAATGGGGCAGAACGCTTTCGAATCCCGAATGCAGATCAAGTATACGCCATGGCCAATGGAAGCAATGGAGCGCCCTTTTACAGTTGGAGTGCAGATTCTAATACGGGAATGTGGCGAAGCGGTGGAGACAGACTCAACTTAAGTGCAGGCGGAAGGGAATTCATAGAAATGTATGAAAACAATGCCAATTCCGAATTGACCATTAATGATGCCAGTAACGAAATCGACTTCCGAATCGAAACCGATGACGATGCGAACTTTTTCTTTATCGATGCAGCTTCGGACGAGTTGGGTATTAAAACCAATGACCCACAAAACGATATTCACATCGCAGGAACCGGCACAGGAATTAGGGTAGATGCTTTTAACACCACAAATAACCTTAACAATAACGGTGTAGATGTAACACCTGTTTACGTAGATTCTAATGGAGACCTTACGCTACAAGCTCCTTTGGTATTAAACAATATGCCAGAAGACAACTTAACAACCTTTGTATCTACGGCAACAGCTGTAGATGCTATTGGTGGTGGGCCTCTTGTGGCGTCCACCTTATATACTACAACAATTACCTTGACACAGGATGCCTTGGTTGAAGTTGTATATCAACTAGGGGTTAATATTGAAAACTATTTAGGGGGAACTATTACAGACGGAGCTCCAAGGCAATACGGTACTGCCTTGTTTATAGACAGTAACCTTGTAGGGTATACATCGGAGGCTTATGCTAATAGTCAAACATCGGGTACCATTTGCAACGGAACTTTTTTCTTGAATGGAAATGGTTATGCTCAACTTACTGGCGTAGCAGCAGGAACGACCTATAATGTCTCCGTTGTAGGATTTGTTTACGGTGCAGATTATGGTGTGCGTGGAATATTTGGTGGTACCTCTGGTGCTGATAGATTTCAATTAATTGTTCATCACTAAAGTTAGGGTATTATGAAAAATGCATTAATACTATTTGTCCTAGCAATGGGTGTTCAAGTGGTTTCCGCACAAGAAAAAAATGCTTCGGAAAATGCTGCGCTCTCACCCGCCAATGTAAGCTTGTTGCAAAAACTGGTTGCATCAGACCATCAACAAAGTGTTAGCACCCTATCCGCAATACATAACAATGCAACGAAAAAGAATGTGACAGCAAAAAATCAAAGTTCGAATCTGTTACTGAATTCCAATATGAAGATCAATAAAGAATCAAACGTACAAGTATTTGTAATCAAGGATAGTAAATCGAAAGTAGTAAAAACAAACCCGCAACCCAATAAGGCAGTTACAAAACAACAACAGGCATCTTTGGAGGCAGTGTTGGGGATAAGGAACTAATACATATTACTTAAAAAAATCTGCAAGGGATCGCTAGGGGCTTAGTCAATAGTGATCCTTTTTGCTACCAAATGTTCAGCACAGAGTGCTTTTCGATGAAATGCAAAAGCTAAATATAGAAAAATTGATTATCTTGTTGATATTCAATATATTATAATTTTTACATTAATTTAATGTGCATTTCATCGATTATTTTTGCATTTAATCATGTTAATTTTTAATATTGAGTAAGAATTTTAAGACGAATTCATTTTAAATACATAAGATATGGCCCCAAACTATCTATCAAAATTCAAGAACTTAATCCTACTTGCTGGTATATTACTGGTATCTGTAGCAGGACATGCACAAATGGAATATGCTTCCGCTGAAATGCCCACAGACTATACTACGGAAGCATCTTCGGATGATGACGTTATTATGAAGGAAATGGGAACTGGTCATCTGGAAAACGGTATGGCAATCATCCAAATTAATCCTGCCATTGCAGCGTTAATAGACGGAAACCGCATTGATGATATGGTAAAAATATCCATCCAATTGGAGGGAAATAGTAACGGCATCTACGTTTCCAAAAAGACTAAGGATGCTTTCGTAATTTCAGAATTACAAGAAGGACGATCGAATGCAAAATTTTCTTACGAACTGGTAGTAAAAGATCTATAGTTCGTTAAATATATTTTAGAAACTTCCAAAAAGGCCTCTTTTTCAAATAAAGGAGGTCTTTTTCATTGGCATAAGCTTCTTTTTCAAAGCTTATTTTATGGTAAGCTACTTTTCGGTTTTTCCACCACACCCACAGCAAGAGGAATTCAACACTGTACCATAAGTAGAAAAGAACAATGCCCAATTCCAATTGCTGCCTTAAATGAATGCGTTCATGGTTCATGAAATGCTCATCTTCTTTCAACACAGCATTCCGTAATATAATGAATGGCCAAAGGGCAATTCCGGAAAAACCTTTTCGAATGATATTGGAATTCACCAAAACAATCATTCGCACAAGTTAATAAATTGGTATTTTTGTAACATGTTCTTCAAAAAGAAAATAGAACTGGAAGAAGGCGACTATTACCTCACACCGGAAGGCTATAAATGCTTTACCGAACAATACCACCTAAAACGCGGTTATTGCTGCGAAAGTGGGTGCAGGCATTGTCCTTATGGATTCAACAAAAAAACGAACCAACAGAAATAATTTTGGATACCCGTTTTAGAACATACAAAGTCTTGATTGCTACGCACTATCATCGTGCAGATATAAGATATCCCTAGTTACTACCGTACCGTCCACTAGAAAACAGTAGTAATTAATTTAGATGATCGCATATGACTTTTCAAGAAGAAATAAAACAAGGGATTCCTTCACAGCTTCCAAATACAAGAACATACGACCCGGAAGCCAATCACGCCCCCAAAAGAAAAAAGATACTTAATCCAAAAGAAGAAAAACTGGCATTGAAAAATGCCCTAAGGTATTTCGACCCCAAATTGCACGAAGCTCTGCTTCCCGAATTTAAGGAAGAACTGGAAACCTACGGACGCATTTATATGTATCGCTTCCGTCCGCATTATGAAATGTACGCCCGGCCCATTTCAGAATATCCCGGCAAAAGTGAACAAGCCAAGGCCATCATGCTCATGATTCAGAACAACCTGGATCCTGCTGTAGCCCAGCACCCACATGAATTGATCACCTACGGTGGCAACGGTGCCGTATTTCAGAATTGGGCGCAGTATTTATTGGTCATGCAATACCTTGCCGAAATGACCAATGTCTGTTCATCGGTCATGTACTCAGGACATCCTTTGGGTCTTTTCCCTTCACACAAGGATGCCCCTAGGGTTGTGGTGACCAATGGTATGATGATTCCTAATTATTCGCAACCGGACGATTGGGAAAAGTTCAACGCGTTGGGGGTCACCCAATACGGACAGATGACTGCGGGAAGCTATATGTATATTGGCCCTCAAGGTATCGTCCATGGAACGACGATTACGGTCCTAAATGGATTCAGAAAAATTGAAAAATCACCTCAGGGCGGCCTATTTGTAACTTCTGGTTTGGGCGGAATGAGTGGTGCACAGCCCAAAGCTGGAAATATTGCTGGTTGTGTAACCGTATGTGCCGAGGTAAACCCAAAAGCAACCCATACAAGGCACAGTCAAGGATGGGTAGACGAAGTGATTTCGGACCTTGATCAACTTTCAAGCAGGGTAAAAGCTGCCCTTGAAGCCAAGGAAACTGTTTCCATTGCTTACGATGGAAATGTGGTCGAGGTATGGGAGCATTTCGATACCGAAAACATCCATATTGACCTAGGGAGCGATCAAACCTCCCTTCATAATCCATGGGCAGGTGGTTATTACCCCGTGGGAATGAGTTATGAGGCATCCAATGAAATGATGGCGAACGACCCTGGCCTATTCAAAGAGAAAGTTCAGGAAAGTCTGAGAAGGCATGCGGCGGCCATCAATAAGCACACAACCAAAGGAACCTATTTCTTCGATTACGGAAATGCTTTCCTTTTGGAAGCTTCGCGAGCGGGTGCCGACATCATGGATCCAGACCATCCATTACGCGAGTTTAAATACCCTTCCTATGTGCAAGACATTATGGGGCCGATGTGTTTCGATTATGGTTTTGGGCCTTTCCGATGGGTTTGCGCATCCGGAGACCCCAATGATCTTCAGAAAACCGATGATCTTGCCTGCGAAGTTTTGGAGGAAATGATGAAAAACTCCCCTAGTGAAATTCAACAGCAAATGGCCGATAATATTCGGTGGATCAAAGGGGCGCAGGAAAACAAATTGGTAGTGGGTTCGCAAGCCCGTATCTTATATGCCGATGCCGAAGGTAGGATGAAAATAGCCTCGGCGTTCAACAAGGCCATTTCCGAAGGGGTTATTGGTCCTGTCGTATTGGGGCGTGACCATCATGATGTTTCGGGAACCGATTCCCCATTCCGAGAGACTTCCAACATTTACGATGGGAGTAGGTTTACCTCAGACATGGCCATTCACAACGTGATTGGTGACAGCTTCCGAGGTGCTACTTGGGTAAGTATTCACAACGGTGGTGGCGTTGGATGGGGCGAAGTGATGAACGGTGGTTTCGGTATGGTTCTTGATGGTACAAAGGAAGCGCAACGCCGTCTGGAATCCATGTTATTCTGGGATGTCAACAACGGAATCGCTAGACGTAGCTGGGCTAGAAATGAGGAAGCTATCTTTGCCATTAAAAGGGAAATGGAGCGTACGCCCTCCCTTAAGGTAACGCTTCCTAATTTCGTTGATGACGAATTGTTAAATTAAAAATTACTGCTATGAAAATTTTTAAAGGAATCGCCACGCTCTTCTTCTTGCTTATTGTTCTTTCTTCATGTACCACGGTCCGTGTCGCTACAGATTATGACCGGGAAGCCAATTTTGGCGAGTACAGCACTTATGCTTTTTTTAAACCAGGCATTGATAAGGCCGAAATTAGTGATCTCGATAAAAAGAGAATCCTTCGAGCCATCGATGCTGAACTTTCTGCGAAAGGGATGGTGAAAAATGAAAATCCAACTATTTTGGTAAGTATATTTACCAAGGAACGTGAACGGGTAGATGTGTACAACAACAACTTTGGTTGGGGTTGGGGCTGGAATCCTTGGTGGTGGGGAGGCGCTTATGGAAGCACCGTTTCCCGCTCTACGGAAGGAAGTCTTTACATCGACCTTATCGATGCACAAACCCAAGAACTGGTGTGGCAAGGTGTAGGAAGTGCTAGACTTATTACGTCTGGGGACATCGATAAAAAAGAGGAACGCATTCGGGAAATCGTCCGGGAAATCATGGTGGCTTACCCGCCAGGAGTTGCTTCGAACTAATCCCAAAACATACAATCCAAAAAAAAAGCCGTTCTCTTGAACGGCTTTTCTTTTAATAGTTTAGTATTTCCTGAATTTTCTTTTTCACTTTTTCTACGGAAGGAATCATGGTTTGCTCCAAGGTTGAATTCAATGGAATGGCGGGCATATTTTCACTACCGATCACCATTACAGGGGCATCCAATTCTTGAAAACACTCTTCCTGAATCCTCCCCTGCAATGCCCTACTGAAACTGTTTTCTGAAGGTTCTTCCGTCACCACCAAACACTTTCCACACTTCTTCACACTTTTCAATACCGTATCGTAATCCAGGGGGTGCAGTGTCCTCAAATCTACGATTTCAATGTTATCCTGCATTCCCAATTCTTCGGAAGCATTCATGGCCCAATGCACACCCATTCCATAGGTGATAATGGAAAGGGTTTCCTCCTCTTCCTGCTTCCAGATTTCCTGAAGCACCCAAGCTTTTCCGAAAGGCAATACATAATCTTCTGCCGGCTCTACCGATGTGGCTCCCTTGGTTCCAGGAACTTTACTCCAATACAAACCCTTATGCTCGAAAATAACCACCGGATTGGGATCGTAATAGGCCGCTTTCATCAAGCCTTTTAAATCGGCACCATTACTCGGATAAGCAATCTTAAGTCCTCTAATATTCGTTACTACACTTTCTACAGAAGAAGAATGATAAGGCCCTCCACTACCATAAGCGCCAATAGGAACGCGCAAAATCATGGAAACGGGCCATTTTCCGTTAGAAAGGTAACAACTACGGCTTACTTCGGTAAAAAGCTGATTTAGTCCCGGCCAAATATAATCGGCAAACTGTACCTCAACAATGGGTTTTAATCCTACCGCACTCATACCTACCGTGGAACCTACTATAAAGGCTTCCTGTATGGGGGTATTGAAGACACGATTATCCCCGAACTTTTGGGCTAAAGTAGCCGCTTCACGGAATACTCCACCGAGCCTACCACCAACGTCTTGGCCATACAACAAACACTCTTTGTGCTTTGCCATGATTTCCTCAATGGCGAAAAGGGCACAGTCTACCATGACCACTTTATCAGCACCTTCGGGGGAACGATCCCCGATTTCTTCGGTAATGGGAGTGGGTGCGAAATCATGCGTAAATAAATCCTCTGGTTTCGGATCTTCAGCTTGCAGTGCGCTATCCAAATCGGCCCGAACAATATCAATACATTCATTTTCTATCGCTTGTAGTTCGTCTTCGGACAAACCGCGGGTTTTCAATAATTCTTTGAATTTCGGATACGGGTCCCGACTTCTAGCCTCTTCCAAATCGTCTCTATACCATTCCATACGAACCCCAGACGTATGGTGATTCAGTAAAGGAACTTTGGCGTGTACTAAATAGGGACGTCTTTCTTTCCGAATGATCTCTATGACATTTTGAATGGTCGTGTACGATTCAATAAAATCGGTACCGTCTATGGATACAGCATCCAAACCATGAAATCCCTGGGCGTATTCATAAGCATCCTGTGCTCGCGTTTCCTCGGCATTGGCACTAATGTCCCATCCGTTATCCTGTACCAAGTACAAAATTGGCAATTGCTTTAAGGCTGCCATTTGGAATGCCTCTGCAATTTCCCCTTCAGTAACCGAAGCGTCTCCGAGAGAACAAACCACGATAGGTCGATCCTCATAGGTCTCGACTGCCTGCCCGTCCTGCAGGCGGGCGCTCGACCCGACAGGTTCTAAGCTTTCCTTGTACCAGAATCCCATGGCCACTCCAGTAGCAGGTATCGCTTGCATTCCAGTAGCGGAGCTTTGGTGCGGAATTTTGGGTTTGTCTTCATCCCGTAAGCTTGGGTGACTATAATACGTCCTTCCTCCCGAGAATGGGTCGTCCTTTTTGGCCAATACCTGCAACATCAACTCGTACGGCTTCATTCCTATCGCCAACAACATGCTATCATCCCTGTAGTAAGGAAATGCATAATCTTTGGGGGTTAGTTGCATTCCGACGGCGGTCTGAATCACCTCGTGCCCTCTAGAAGTTGCATGAACGTATTTAGAGACTACTTTAAAGTTTTCTTCATATAGGAAGGTCATGGCCTTAGCGGTCACTAAGTTCCTGAATCCCTTCAGTAGTATTTCTGTATCTAATTCAGCTGCGTTCAAATCTTGTACTTGTTCTTTTATCATTTTATTGAACTTGGGTCATCCAATTAAATTTATCTTCAATTTTTCCGGTTTTTATGGCATTGAG
>JAHQVM010000130.1 GCA_019634365.1 Flavobacteriaceae bacterium
ATGTGTTCGGTAACGGTATGCAATGCATCCTCTATTGAAATATTCGAAGTTTTCAATAATGGAAAAACATACTGTTGCACCCATTCCAACCCTAAAGATTTAGGAGGGCTTTCCTTGTAGAAAAAAAGTTCGTTCAAACCCTGCAACAAATCCTTATCTAAGTTACCCGAAGCTGCCAACTTTCCGCCATCGTCATAGGCATGACCCAATTGTTCAGCCAACGGATTCAATACAATATTCACAGGGCAAACATCATAGGCAATGCGATCGTTATCTTTTTGGGAGGAGACATTGGCAAATCCACCCAGATTAAGGCAATAATCATAGTGTGAAAACAATAGTTGATCGCCCATCGGAACCAAGGGCGCTCCCTGGCCGCCCAAAGCAACATCCTGTTCCCTAAAATCACAAACTACCTTTTGGCCCGAAAAGTGGGCGATTTCTTCAAGATTTCCAATCTGAAGGGTCACTCCCTCATCGGGTTGGTGTAAAACGGTGTGGCCATGACTGCAAACAGCATCCAAATTTTCAAGTTTCTGGTCGGAAATAAATTCTTTTATCAACCCACCCAACAGTTGGGTGTACTCTTTATTCAGCGAATGCAATCTTCCCTTCGAAAAATGAATCGCTTCCTGCAATCGTTTTCTCCAGGCATCGGAATAAGGAACAGTAATGGCGTTTCCAATTTCAAAGGTCCAGGTGCCCGCAGCAGTAATGCTAAAGAAACATTCGGCCAGATCCACTCCGTCCAAGGAAGTTCCACTCATGACTCCTACCACTTTATAGTGCGCTTTCTTCATCCAAGTAAAAGTAACAAACTTTAACAATAGGGATTTCACATTATATCGGCATTAAATTGACAATTTGTCAATAAAACGGTATCTTTGCGGCACTTTTTTGAACATCATTTAATTTTCCAACCACTATGGATTTTAGCCTTTCAGAAGAACACTTAATGATTCGCGACGCAGCTCGCGATTTTGCCAAAACCGAATTGCTCCCTGGAGTTATCGAACGGGATAACAAGCAGGAATTCCCAACTGAGCAGGTAAAGAAAATGGGAGAGCTTGGTTTCTTGGGTATGATGGTAGATCCTCAATACGGCGGTGGCGGAATGGACACCATTTCCTACGTATTGGCCATGGAAGAATTGAGCAAGATCGATGCTTCTTCATCCGTAATTGTTTCAGTAAACAACTCATTGGTTTGCTACGGAATCCAAGCCTACGGGACCGAAGAACAAAAACAAAAGTATTTAACCAAACTAGCAACGGGAGAATCCATTGGCGCCTTCTGTTTGAGTGAACCTGAAGCAGGGAGTGATGCTACCTCTCAGCGTACGACGGCCATCGATATGGGAGACCATTACCTATTGAATGGAACCAAAAACTGGATTACCAATGGAGGTACGGCCGATTATTATTTGGTAATTGCACAAACGGACAAGGAAAAGAAACACAGAGGTATCAATGCCTTTATTGTTGAAAAGTCTTGGGAAGGTTTCGAAGTGGGACCTAAAGAAGATAAATTGGGAATCCGCGGAAGCGACACCCACACCCTGAACTTCAATGATGTAAAAGTACCTAAGGAAAATCGGATTGGTGAAGATGGATTTGGATTCAAATTCGCGATGAAAACACTTTCCGGTGGGCGTATTGGTATTGCAGCCCAAGCCTTGGGAATTGCTTCCGGAGCTTATGAAATGGCACGTGACTATTCCAAAATCCGTAAGGCATTTGGAACCGAAATCTGTAACCACCAAGCCATCGCCTTTAAACTGGCCGATATGCACACCAAGATCGAAGCAGCGCGTCATTTGATCATGAAAGCCGCTTGGGATAAGGATCAAGGAAACAATTACGACATGAGCAGTGCCCTCGCGAAACTCTATGCGAGTCAGGTTGCCATGGAAGTTACCGTTGAGGCCGTTCAAATTCACGGTGGAAATGGTTTTGTAAAGGAATACCATGTAGAGCGATTGATGCGTGACGCTAAAATCACCCAGATTTACGAAGGGACTTCAGAAGTTCAAAAGATCGTGATTTCCAGAGGATTGCTTAAGGATTAATCCCTCACCAAATATCATATCAAACCCAGCCTAGGCTGGGTTTTTTTATGGGTACAACGTAACAAAACAAACCTCGTTGCGACACATAAAAAGCACTGTGACCACAATCCATCAAGATTTCAAGAATTCGGGTTTCCCAACTCGTTTTTTTTACCGAAATTGATACTCCGAAAATTGAACCCTGCATTTTTGTGGGCGACAGTACAATTAATAACCATTAAATAGCCATTCCTATGTCTGATGATTTTGATTTATTAGAAACCGATTCCTCCTCCCAAAAACAAGAAAAAGTTGAAGTGAATTGGGGTAAAGCCGTGGACCAAATGAAATCCAAGCTTGCCCAAGAGGACGATCCCGAAATGCGTCAAAAAATTCTGAATGCCACTTTGGACGATGTAGTACACATGGCAGAAAAGGATCGTACTTCCCTTCTAGACGCCATCAAGGATCTTACAGATTACCAAGATGAAGTCGGAATTATCTTCGAAAAGTTTTCTACCCTTAATGCCAAGGAGCAAAAAGTAATTGACGATGCCCAGAAAGCATTGGAACGAGCAAAATTGGCACTGGAAGATGCAGAAAATGTAAAGGACAATTGGTGGAACAACCTGTGGGGGCGCAAATCACGTATCAAAAAACGTCAAGAAGAATTGGAAGCTGCTCAAAAGACCCGTGAAGGTGCCGATCTCATTGCCAAACAAATGTTCCAAGAGCGTATTGAAAATGCAGACATACAAACCTTGTTGAGTGAGCTTTCCTATAAAAGTCAGGCTGCGGTAACACGTCTTAAAAACAGAGAGGTTGAAATTAAAGAAGTAGAGGACAAATTACAGGATGCCATCGTCGAAGCCAGTAAGAACCATACCAAAGCTCTTGAAAAGAAAAAGGAAACCGAGGAAAAACTAGAAGAACAGTATGCCCTGTTAAAACAAGCAAGAGCTGCCCTAGAGGAAATCGCAGACAAGCAATCTACAGAATACAGTGAAGCCATCGGCAAAATCACCGAGTTGGAACAAAAAGTAGAAGAGTTGGAAGGACTTAAAAATGCCTATACCACATTGGCTGCCTCCAAGGATAGTTTTGTTCACAAACACAACTTAACGATCAAAGTACTTACCTCACTGAGAAGTAACTTACAAACACATCGTGCAAAGTTGAAGAGTGATACCGATGAGCGACTGAAGTACTACGATGGTTATGTCGTAGCCCTTAAGGCAAGAACCGATCAAGAGTTCGCTGCTATTTTAGAGCATTTGGGTGTGAAAACCGATGAGCATATTGGGCAAACCCTTGCTTCCATGCATTCGGCCAGTGCGAGAGCCCGTCAGGAAATGATGGACAATATCCCAGTACACGAGAAAGTGATGCAAGGTGTCTACAGTAGTTACGCCGAGGCGTTACAGGAAATCCGTGAAAAGGATCAAGCCATTCAGAAGGATTTTGCCGATCGATATGGTATCGACATGAAGGAGATTTTCGAGGAGTACTATGCTAGTGACGGTGATGCTCCTTCTGGAGACCCATCCCCAGAAACTCCTGACGACCCAGCTCCATCTGGGGATGATGATCTACTCGGGTAAAAGTTAAGTAGTGGATAGTTGAAAATTGTTGTCTGGTCGAGCGCAGTCGAGACCTAAAAGCATTGAGTGGAACATGAAACTATATTATGTCTATATTTTGGAATGTAGTGATGGAATGCTATACACAGGCATTACAAATGATCTAACTCGAAGATTCGATGAACACCAGAGAGGCTTGGACAAAACTAGCTTCACCTATAAACGAAGACCATTGCAATTAATCTTTCATCAAGAATTTAACGATGTAACACAGGCAATTTATTTTGAAAAAAAGATAAAATGTTGGAGCGCTGAAAAGAAGAAGGCTTTGGCAAAAGAAGATTTTGATATGCTTCAAATTTTATCTGAATGCAGAAATTTTACTAACTCAAAATATAAACCAACTATTAAAGAGGTCTCGACTGCGCTCGACCAGACAGAATAAATTCGATAAAACACGTTAATCCATGTCCTCCATTAACCAAATAGTCACCCCATTAGATAGTGCTGTCCTTGAAAGCAAGGAGCAGTATTCGGTCTATTTCAAGATTGTGCAGCACGCCTTTCGGGAAACGGTAAATGGTATGGTACAGCATGAACTCTGCAATCCTTTGGAGATCTCTTTCTTCAAGCAATATGCCGAGTTACTATTGTACTCCTTGGAAGCATTTCGCGTAAAGTATTTGTATGATGAGGAAGAAAAAATGAAGATCGACCTTACGGAGTCGGGTTTTCCCAATTATTTGGAATTTCGATATCTCATCAACGATTTGGCCTTGAAACAGGATCATATAGCCAAACTCCCAAACCCAGAAAGTCTTAAGGTTGAGTTCCTGGAAAGCCTCTTGAAATACAAAGAACCTGTTTCCAGGCGTAAACTGGAACAAGCAGCCTCCATCGTATACTATACCTCGGTGGAGAAGAATTATATCTTTAGAAGGTTTGTACAGGGAAAAATCGTTCGCATCGAAAACAATCCAGAGGCACCCTACTTAACGAGTTGGGCCTTTTACGATGTAACGCACAACCGACCCTTTATCTGCTTTATGTATTTCGATCTCTATAAAACCTCGGTGAGTGAATACACTGAAGAAATCTATGAGGTTTTGGAAAAAACGGCAGACCGGAATATGAACCTGGATATGATGGCCTATGCCATCGACAAGAAATTACCAAAGCTACTACCGAAGAAATTCCGCAAGTTGGACGTAGGGCCTTTGCACAATGTGTTTGCCAAGGATGAAATGGAAATCACCCATATTATCTTAGAAGGCATCGTAAAGAAAAACCTAAAGCTTTCGGCCCACGCCATGAGTTTAACGATCGATGAAATTGTTTCTACGGGGACCTTTACCGAAGGGAACTTTTTCAACAAACAGAAGTTTCAGATGTGGGAGAACGACAAACCAGAAAAATATGTATTTGCACCGCACAGGGTAATGCAAACACTGTATGATAAAATCCCGGAAAGCATTAATCAACTTACCAAAGAACCCATAGAAATACCCGAATTAACACTATAGTATGGAGCACAACACCACATTTCCTATAAAACATTCAGAACTCGCCACCTTAAGGGATGAAGCCACCTCCTATCTGAAAGGGGTTCAGTGGGATCAAGGAATGAAAGCCAAAAACCGGGACAAGAACGGAAAGGACGAGTCCATTTTGCTCTATCTCTCGAAAGCAACAGGGAATTCGACCTCAACAGTTACTTCGGTATCTAAAAGCGTATTGGGTTTAAAAAAGCGATTATTGCCCGATTCGGTTGCGATTCCATTACATCTTAACGAAGCTTTGTTTGGATTGCAAGAAGGGATTACCCTAGGAATTTGGTTGAAAGACAGCTATTCTGACGCATCGGGTTTAAGTAATTTAAGCGAACGGAAATCCTCTTTGGACAATTCCCAACGCCGAGAGTTCGATTCCAAACAACACACCGCCACTGCTTTTATGCTCTTTGGAATTGCCTGCAGGGTCTTATTCGAATTGAAACCCAAGGCTTCAGACGATCTTAGCGTTCTTAAAAACAAATTTGCTGGAATCCCAGAGCTGTCGTTCATGTCTCCGTTGAAAGGGATATCGTGTTTGTTGTATTATTATGACAAGTACTTAAATCATCCTGAAATCATCACCAAGGACAAAGACGTGATCGATTTTACGGTGGTCTATTTTGAAGCTATCATTTCAGAAATCCAATTGCGATTGGGCTCACTGGAATATACCGAAACCATTACCGATCGCACCTATAAACTGGAAAACAGTGAATTTGCGGTTTCAGGTTGGGAAAATGTATTTGAAGGAACCGCCGTTAGTGTGGAATTCAACAAAATCCAATTCGAGCAGATTGTTGGGAACCGCGATGCCAAGCATTTTGCCCGCCGACTAACCGAACGGTTAATGAGCTATGATTTTGCGACCAAAAAGAATCCTTTTCAGGAATTGGGCGGATTCATGCCCGTTTTTATGGGCTATGGAATTCCCGGAACCGGAAAGAGTATGTTGATTGCGGCCATTGCCACCCGATTGAAAGAACATTGCGACAATTTGGACATTCCGTTCTTATTCCATCCCATGCCAGACACCCTCATTTCCACTTTTCAAGGAGGATCGGCAGAAAAAATGGTACAATGGATGAAACCCCTTCAGGATCCTTCCCGATTGATCTTCGCTCCTATTGACGATGCAGAAAACAATTTACAGGAACGTACCGCACAAGGAGTTTCTGCTGGGGTCAAAGAAGTTATTGGAGTGTTCTTGAGATATACCGAAGGTGCCTATGCCGTTAACTACGGAAACAGCTCCATCGGGTTATTCACCAACTTACCAGAAATGCTGGACAAAGCGGTGATTTCAAGGGTGCAAGGACGTTTTAAAATAGACGGTGCGAGAACGATTCCAGATTTCGTGGATCAGGACTACCTATGGTGGCGTAAATTGAACGAAACCATGCCGGGTTTTGTGAATATGAAAGATCCCAACGATTATAAATATTTAAGCGAGCAAGGGTTGGCGAAAAATTTGGGTGAAATTCTTCAGCAAGCCGAAAAACCCACCGAAGAACGGGTTTTGGATATTTACGACGAAGTAGAAGCTAAGTACAAACTGAATGAACACTTGTTCTATGCCGAATTGTACAAGAACATTCAGAAAGCCTTCCCGTTTTTCTCCTCAAGGGATATCCGAAATATACAAAGTGCGGTTTCCCTGCGCTTGACCGATTTCGATTTGCCCCAGGATTGGTTCGAAAATCCGGAGGAATACTTTAAAAAGGATTACGAAACCAAATTTGGAATGCTTCAGGAACTGATGAAGAGCAATATGAAAGGCCTTAGCTTTTCGGACATCAGAAGACAGGAAGTGGTTCGCTATTTAGACAATGTGGCCACTATCGCCGATACCGACTTTAAGCGCAAGGTCGATCAGCGGGTGAATGATATGAACATTCAGTTGGAGGCTAGAAAACAATTTGAGGAAGAGTTATAAATGGACAAACTTAAACAAGCAGGATTGTATGGTGGCGCCTTGGTAAAGGTGTCCGGTTCGTTGGCCGAACGGTACAACGGTTGTCTTGCTATGCTGGGTCTTTCATCTACTAAGCTTTCAAGTTTTTCGGTTGATGGAATGGGATGGAGCCCCGAGGTGGCCGAGGAGAAGGGGGATCATTTTTACCTAAATATTGGCGAAGCCAATAGCAACGCCATAATTATTTCTCCGCAGCAAAAAGACAAACCTGTTCATATGCCTTTTCACAGTTTCGATCGGGACATCATGACCGCCATTTTTGCTGCATATGACCGAGAGATCCGTGATATAACAAAGGACTCTGCCATTTGTGTGCATTTAGATCAGGATATCGATGCGTACTACGAACCATTCGATTTATTGCGGTACAAAAAACTATCGGTAAGTTTTAGATTGCTCAACAAACTTCAGGAGAAGCAACAGGAACAATTGGAACTGGTCGAACAATTTAATGAAGGCAACAATTTTATAGACCGTAATCTGCACAATAAGCTATTGGAATCGGCCAAAAACTATGGTGATTTGCGGCATAGAAAGCTTCAGTTGGAACCCATTTCGCTAGAAATCGATTCCTTTTACACCAGAGCCTTTGGGGGAATATTTGTGCTGCGGGACTTTGTGAACGACATTATCGTTTTTGAGGAAATAGAAATGTTCGAAAAAGCCATCAAAAATACCGTGCACGATGTAACGCTCTTCCACACGAGCCATAACGAACTTACTTCCACCCTAGTGAATTATCGGATTACGGAATTCGACATAAAAAGGGCTGCTAAAACCGAACGGTACGAACGTATCAAAAAACACCGCTTTGTAGCTTATCTGGAGAATGTAGAACATCCCTTGCACGAAGTGTTGGACAGTCCTTTCCTATTCAAAAAATACCTCAACGAGATCGAATTGGATACCCGTAAGGAACTCATGAGTGTGGAGCTCTACAATCAACGCAAGATCGTGGAACGTGATCTCAAGATTGAGGAAGTGGTCGACCTCCATTATCAAAAGGCCCTGTTGGAGCCGCATTCTTCCTTGGAAGAAGAGCAGGAAGAACTCGTTTGGATGCTCCTCACTAAAATTGTTCCATTAGATCCCTTGCATCTCTATTGGTACGACAAAGAATCCTTTTACACTGCCTATCCTACGTGGAAAGACTCATATAAAGACTGGGTGATACAATGCATCCTGGAAGAAAACAAAAAATATAACGTATGACCATAGAGATAATCGTATTCATTGCCGCCATCCTTTTCGGGATTGTGTGGTACGTCCGCGAATCCAAAAACAATAAGATATATCGGTTTTTTAATAAATTGATGCATGCGAAAGACCTTCAGATGAAGGCAGATAACAAAAAGGGATTTGTACACATACAACCTTTTTTAATGCGCTTGGTATGGGTTACCGTATTATTCGTGCTCGCCGCGGTAATTGTGGCCTTCGTCACTCCCATTAACGGGTTTTACATTCAGTACTTTGCCTCTGCCATTGTAGGAACCCTGATTGGAACGTATATCGCTTCCAGTTTCTTTGTGGCTTCTGAAGAATTGACGAAAGAGAACATTCGGAAAAAAGCGGAAGAAGCCTATCAAAAAGGGAAGGAATTTGTGGAAGACCTAAAAGGTGAAGAGGAAGAGGAAACCGCTGCAGAAACTTCAGAAGAAGCGAAACCTGAAGAGCCCGAAACCGAAAAGAAAAGTGCCCGTGACCGATTGAAGGACAAGGGAATGATAAAATAATGAATCAAGGCGGCGGAGTGATCGCACCAACAGTGCGATTTATCGAAGCCCCGTAAATGGACTTAAGATGCTAAAAAAATACTGGCAAAAAGGAAGAAAACAGAAAGTCATTACCATCTTAGGTAGTTTGGTATTGATGATCCTATTGTTTGCACTACGGGATGACTATCAACCCGCACTTTTATTCCTGAGAAAATTCATCTTCCTTATTTTGGTTGGTTTGATATTCCTTGTGTTCACCATTTCAAAATTCAGGAAGGCGCCTTCAGCGGGACGTCGCATTCTTATTTTCTTGGGAATTCTTGCCTTCTTTGCTACAGGATGGTTTTTCGGATTCCAACTGAAACTCTACGAATTCATGCAGAGTTATAATATCTACAGTGACCTCAACAAGGTGGAAATTCACGACCTACCCCTAACCCAAAATGAGCGGATCCAACCCTTGAATAACATCCTCACCATGGCCTATGAAAGTGTGGGGGAAACTCAAGAGGTAACCATTCCGCATTTAATTCGCGTAGATAGCACCAATCAATGGACCATGGCCGTTCAACCTTCCAAAGAATATACTTGGCAGCGCATGAACGACAATACCGAAGAGCTATTCGCTGTGGAAAGCACTTCTCCATTTCCACGTTTTTCTGGCGATAATCGGGTTCCCGTGACCTTTGCCATCGGAGAGTCTTTGGCCTTTAGCCGTAACACTTACAATGCCGTGGTTCAGCGTTTCAATTTCTTCCAATTGTTCAGTCATCAGCCCAGTGATGTTTTTTATATGAAGAACGATACCGGGAGGTGGGTACAGGTGGTAAGTCTTGTAAAATACAAAGGGTTCTTTTTCCCCTATCCAACATTTGGTGGGGTGATGATCATTGACCAAGGAGAGCACGATTTTTCAGATTATATGGAACGAATCACCATTGGAAAAGGAACATTTATCCCTGCTTCAGAAATACAGAATCATCCGTTTCTGTCACGGCAAAACATCTTATCCGAAAAAGTATCCAGATTGCAAGCGCAGTCTTTACAATTTTTGGGAGGTTTCACAGATCCGCTGCCGTGGAACAAACAAACAGCCGTAAAAATTCCAGACCTTAAAGATGATGAGAATCAGCAGCCCTTCGTAACCGATTTTAATTGGAATACCATGGAATACAACGCCTACAGTGGTTTGTACCATTGGTTTGGTTTGGAACCCATTGGGGAAGAGCGTACCAGTCTTTCCTTCAGTGTTATGATTCCCGCCGATGGTACCGATCAGTTATTCTTTTACAATCATGCCGCCAAAAAAGAAGGGATGGCGGGTGTAAGTGCCATGCCCCTAAAGGTAATCGAATCCCGTAAAGAATACGACTGGAATGTGAATAAACCCGTAGAATTTCGACCCTATGTGAAGGAAATAGCTGGGAAAAGACGTTTGTTCGTTCTCAGCACCATTGCAGCCAAAAAGGACGATAGCAAAAAGTTTGACGGAGCGGCCACACCGGATTTGGCATTGATCGATTGCGAATACCGGGATGTGATATGGATCGATGCCAAACATCCTTCCCAATGGGAAATGACCATTCTGAATCAACTAGGTGAAACCTGGAAAACCAGTGAGGGATTAAAGGATGAAGATATATGGCCCACCCGATTGGAAATGGACTTCGATCAGGTTCGCGATAGTTTGTTATTGGACACGGTTGGCGAACGCAGTTATGAGGTGATTCCCGATACTATTCAGTAATTCGGTATTCCAAAAGTACGACCTTGTTTCCCCAACAATTGGGGCTTACCATAGGATCATACGGAGCCACGAAATGTTCTACGACCTCAAAACCAAAGGTTTTGTAGTAGTTCACCAAATTTGGATTGTCATCCCATGTATCCATTCGAACAAAGGGACGGTTTTTGCTCTGAGCCAAATCTATGGCCCATTCCAAAATTTGACCAAAAAGCCTTCGTCCTTTGAATTCCTGAGCTGTTATGACACGATGTAGGAAAATAGCATCGTCTTGATCTTTATCGCGCCAAATAGGCCTGTCGTTGTAAACCACGTTGAACACGCAGGCAAGTTTACCATCGATTAACATCTTATAATGCATGCCATCGGCAATGGCCTGCTTCACCCCTTCCCTATCGTTACTTCTATATTCGGGATATCCCTTTTGTTTCTGATACGCAATGGCATCGTCGAAGATTTGGCAAGCTGCATCCAAATCTTCCCATTGGCTATGTACAATCTCAATAGACATTATAAGAAGAAATTCCAAACAAAACCAAATCGGATTACGGCGTCGCGGTAGGGATAACCGGGCGCAGAAAAATGATCGTTGGTACTGTTGAACAGCTGATTTACGAATTCATATTTTACATAAATCCGAGTCTGACGTATTTTGGTATTAAAGAACAGATCCACCAAAGGATACCCTCCTATTTCCTGGCCGTTCTGCACATAGAATTCTGCCAAAACAGGATCATAGGCATTGGCATTGTAGCCCGTAAAATATTTAAAATTAATTCCTGTTTGCAAAAACATGGCTTTCTTAAACCATTCATCCTCATAATACAGGGATTGCCTTGTTACGATTTCCGGAACATTGAAAACCTCTTCCCCGCTCAGAGCCTGTTGGAACATCACTGTGTTATTCAGTGCGAATTTGCCCCATCGGAATTCGCGCCCCACTTTCACTTTTAAATAATCTACACGATCGGTAAACTGATGCGGGGTAGGTGTGCTATCGTTGGCTTTTATGGTGAAATAGGTATAATCGTCAATGCCGGTATAACTCACTTCAGCATTGAGAAGCTTCTTGGAAGCGATCTCCAATTTCAATTCCTGTGTTTTCACATTGTTGAAATTGTTTTGCCAATTGTAATTCACATAATCACTCTGATACAGCAAAAAGTTGAAATTGGGCGCAGCACTATGAACCTTTATCTGGGCCTTTACGCTATTTTCTTCATCGAATTGATAGGAAGCACCTCCTACCAGATAATTACCATCGAAATCACCCGAAACATTGATCGCCCCTTTTCCATAAAGGTCGAACCCTTTGTAATGCTTTCTATAGCTGGCTCCAGCACGAACAAGATTTCCTTTTAATCGATTGGTAATGCGCCCATCATCCAATTCCAAAACCGAATCGTAGCCATAATTGTAATCGGTATAACCAATAAAGGCCGACAACTCCCCTAGGATCGAATTCTTGAAGGTAGCACTCCCCTCCACCTGAAAATCTTCCAGCTTGGTTTGGGTTAATAGATTGGAACTTAGATAGGCTTCCCCAAATAAATCGCTGGCAGCCGTTTGGCCATATTTATAATCTTTTTCTTCCAAACTAATGGTGTTCCCCAAAGTAAGTATGGAATAGCCCAAACTATCCTTTTTAGAAATCAGTTCGTATTCTTGGGAAGCCCAAAAGCGAAGCCCTTCCAATTTGTTCTCAGCATCCTCGAAGTTCACATCCAACCGACCGCGATCGTCAAATTCTGGATCCCCAGCCTCAAAAAGATCGATGGAAGTTTGGGTAAGTCCGCCATTTTGTTCATTCTGAATATCCTGAGCGGCCACATGAGCCCTCAAGTTATAACGCTTGTTCTTTGTTTGATAATTGGTAGTAAACCTAAAGTTTCCGTTACTAGCAAGGGTGTTTTGATAGGTTCCCAGTGAACGCAGCCCTTTATAAGCCACAGAAAAATTGAACCGCTCATTGGTATTAACCGTAAAAAAAGCATCCAATTGCTGCCCTTGTTGAAAGGCGGTCTTAAAATAGAGTTCCGTTAACGGTGTAGGAACCTTGTAGTAATGCATGTCCTCAGCATCCAAATAATTGAAATGCTGGGCTTGGGCCACAAATTTGGGCATGAGGTTGTTATCATCGAAGGAATAACCCAACGAATTGTAGGTTTGCCCAACATTGGAAAAGGGCAATAACTCAAAATTATCCCTTCTTAAATAGTTGTAGTTGTATTCCCGCTGAATATGGAGCGTAGTATCAACAAAAGTGGTATCGCGATCTGCAGAAATGATCTTATACAACTCAATCGAAGGCTTTTCCTCCTTGCCTTGTGCTCCTTTCTGAAATTGACTCGGAATATTCTGTGAAAACACTGTTGCCGAAGCACATAAAAAGAAAAGTAACAATAGTGTTCTAATCATTGAAAAAGCTCTTAGTCAACAAAGGTAAATGTTTAAACGGAATTGCGTATTTTTAATTTCCCATGCTTACGTTAAAAATTCATAACGAACTATTGGAATGCGGAACGGACGAGGCAGGCAGAGGATGTCTTGCTGGACCCGTTACTGCTGCTGCGGTTGTTCTTCCTAATGATTTTTCCCATCCGTGGCTTACCGATTCCAAACAGCTCACCGAAAGGAAAAGGATGGAACTAAAACCCATTATTGAAGAAAGTGCTCTTTCTTTTGGGGTATCGCATGTAATGATGGAAGAGATTGATCAAATCAATATCCTAAACGCCTCCATCATGGGAATGCATCGTTCTATAGACCAATTAACAATGCGCCCGGAGTTTATCGCAGTGGATGGCAATAAATTTAAACCCTACCACAAAACACCTCATGAATGTGTCGTGAAAGGAGATGGCAAATATCTGCATATTGCCGCAGCTTCCATTTTGGCAAAAACCTATCGCGATTTATACATGCAACAATTACATGAAGAGTTTCCTATGTACAACTGGAAAAAGAACAAAGGGTATCCAACACAAGAGCATCGGGAAGCGCTTAAAAAATATGGTCCAAGCCCATATCACCGAAGAAGCTTCCGACTCCTTCCGGAACAATTGAAATTGGAATTCTAAAACGAGGTGTTGAAAACCCGTCGATAAACTGTTACACAGACCCTCCATTCGCCTATAAAACCTTATTATTTTTGTGTATGCAATTTCCTCACACCCCAATATCACTCGTTCTTTTGGCACTCTTAATGGCGGCTTGCAACCAACCACCGGAGCGATCTGAAGATTTGGTAGACTTCCTGCCCCCAAATCCAGAGGTAGTGATTAAAATTGCCAATTTGGAAACCACGAAGAAAGACTTCGAAAACAGTAATTTATACCAAGAACTTTCCAATCCGTTACTCCTCGAATTCATCGAGAAACATCCCGGGCTAATGGGTTCTCTAAAACCACAAAATCCCAGCACACTATCTTTTCAGAAGAAATCGGATACAACTCATTATACATTCTCGACAAAATATCATGAGGGCATTTTCGCCTTCGATTCGATAACACCTGCCCATCAAAAAACCTATAAGAAACAGACCATCCGGCTCAGTTTGAACGATGAAAAGCAATTCTACAGTACAGTATTGGACAGCATTTTTGTTATTTCTTCGTCGGAAAGAGCCTTACAGGAAATCATCGACGGAGCCCTTCCCGAAGAGAGCCCCATTAGAAAAGCGTTTCAGCTAAAGCAAACTGCAGAATTATCTTCCATCTTCGAACCCGGTTCGGTAGTGATTGATTCTTCAGAACTTAAATTGGGAACCCAAGCGGTCATCGCATTGGACATCCTTCCCAAAGGTGTTTCGGCCACTGGGATTTTAATGGATCGGGACAGCCTTCCCGGCATCCTCTCTGTGTTCGAAGGATTGGTCCCCCAAAAAAATGATATTGCCAAGGTAATTCCACTCCAAGCAGAACAAGTACGCACCATAACCTTCCAAGATGCAGAGTTACTTTCCAATAACCTTCAGAAATTTCATGGAGACAGCATTGCATTGCCTCCTTTTTTCGACGCGGTTACGGAAATGGGCAGTATTGCTGGATCTGATGGTGTAAATATGGTAGTTCGAAGTATCGATCCGGATATTACGCAAGAAGAACTGAACCCCTTCATTAGCGAATTATCGCCATTCAGGGAAATTACCTTATTTCAATTCACAAGCGAGGAATCTTTGTTTGGAAGACTTTATCCAATATTAGAAACTATATCGCCTAAGATAATGTTCCGGTGGGACGATTTCTTTGTGTTCACGGAAAATGAAGAAAGCGCCAAAAGTATAATCACCGCCATTAAGAACGGTTCGGTTTTGGAAAACGCCCCTACTTATCAGGAAGCCCTTCCTGAGTTGAGTCATGCTTCATCCTTTTCCCTGTATAATTTAAAAGGCCAAATTGGTCCTTGGGTGGCCTCCTTTTTAGCTTCTGAAAAAGGACGTGTCACCAAGCACCCATTCATTTCATTACAACTAAGCAATGATCGTGGTTTTGCCCATGTGAATTTGGTTTGTCGTGAACTGAATGAATCCAAAAAACAGGTTTCTGGAGTGGTCACCCAGTTATTCGCTATGGAGTTGGAAGCCAATATCCTGATGGGGCCACAATTTTTCACCAATCATCGAAC
>JAHQVM010000131.1 GCA_019634365.1 Flavobacteriaceae bacterium
CAGGACGGTACAAACCTGATCATTACCGAGAGTGACGGTAACCCGGTAACGATGCCGCTTTCTGATCTGGCCGGTACAGGTGCCGATACCAACACCACCAACACCAGCCTGTCACAGGACGGTACGAACCTTATCATTACTGATAGTGATGGCAATACGGTAACGATGCCACTTTCCGATCTGGCTGGTACAGGTGCTGATACGAACACCACCAACACCAGTCTATCTCAGGACGGAACGAACCTGATCATTACAGATAGTGACGGGAACACGGTGACCATGCCACTTTCCGATCTGGCAGGTACAGGTGCGGATACCAACACCACCAACACCACCTTGGCAACCACGGCAACTGATTTGGTACTTACCGATAGCGACAGTAACACCGTTTCTGTTTCTTTAGCTGATATTGCAGCAGGCGTTGATACAAACACGACAAATGCTTCATTAACGCAAGATGGTACAAACCTTATTCTAACGGATAGTGATAGCAATACCGTGTCTATTGCGCTTGCTGATATCTCCACATCCTATACTGCAGGGAACCTGATAAACATCACAGGAAATACCATTAGCAAAGTGAATAACATTCAAGTAGCAACCGTTGCTGCCAGTATGAGTGTTGATTTGGCGAGTATTCCTGAAGGAATCTATCGTTTCGATATGAGCACCACAAATAATATTACAATAGCAGGTGTATCTAATCCTGTGGATGGTGGAGTCTACAACTTCCATTTTGTGGGAGCTTCCAATGGTACAGTAACCTTACCCAATACGTTTGTTAAGGAAGATGGAACCACTACGGTAGGAACACTTCTAGTGCCTACTGGACAAATGTTGACGTTCTATTATTATCAAGGGACGTACTATACCATGGAACAATAGATAACAAAACTATGGACGAGATTTCTGGGCTTTCTTCATGAAGAACTGCACAGACTCTCGTCCCTTTAAAAACAACGTCATGAATTTTAAGATTCGCTTTATACTAATTCTTGCGCTTGGCTTGGGGACTATCCATAGTAGTTTGGCACAAATTGGAAGTATGCTGAGAAATGAGGAAGGGCTTGCAGAATTTGTTTCTACCTGGAACACCAACAACACCTCAGCGGGAAGTACGACAAACAATGTAGTTCAGTTGCCACTATTAACGACTGGAGGAAATTATGCCTTCACCGTAGATTGGGGAGATGGCACCAATGGTGTGGTAACTAACTCCACATTGGCAAATGCTACCCATACCTATGCCTCACCTGGCATCTATACCATAATAATTAACGGTATTATCGATGGATGGCAATTTAATGATACTGGCGACAAGTTGAAGATTACTGACGTAAGCCAATGGGGAGGATTACGAGGTGCTGGTAATGGAGCTTTTCACGGATGTGCTAATTTGGATGTGAGTGCCATAGATGAGATGGATGTAAGTGGCATCACCGATTTTTCCAACCAGTTTAGAAGATGTAACTCATTAACTAGCATGATTGTGAGTGATTGGGATTTATCTGCGGGTACCAATTTTACCAATCAGTTCAATTTTTGTAGCTCCCTTACGTCATTAGATGTGAGTAATTGGGATTTATCCGCGGGTACCAATTTCACCAATCAGTTTGGTTCTTGTAGTTCCCTCACTTCATTAGATGTAAGCAACTGGGATCTATCTGCGGGCACTAATTTTAGTGATCAGTTTAACTCTTGTAGTTCGCTAACAGCATTAGACGTCAGTAGCTGGGACGTGTCCAGCGCCACCAATATGTCTAATCAATTTAGCGGTTGCTCCACATTGACGACGCTTGATGTAAGCAATTGGGATGTAAGTAGTGTTCAAGCCTTTAATGGTCAATTTAGTCGTTGTACGAATCTTACGACCCTTGATGTGAGTGCTTGGAATACGGCTTCGGCTATTTGGACATATCAAATGTTTTTCGAATGTACTAGCCTTGCGTCGCTAGACGTATCTGGATGGGATATGGCAACCGTAGTAAACATGACTAGAATGTTTGATGACTGTTCATCACTTACGACACTCGATGTAAGTAATTGGGATGTGGGCGATTGTAGAACTTTTAATGCAATGTTTTTAGATTGTTCGGGCTTGCAGGGGCAATTGGATGTGAGTAACTGGGATGTGAGTTCGGCTCAAAATATGAGACAATTTATGGATGGAACGGGAATGACCAATGCAGTTTACAATGCCACCTTAATCAATTGGTCTACATTATTGTCGACACCTCCACCACCTACCCCTTCCACTACTTTTGGGTTTGTTCACTTTGGGAACTCGCAATATTCGGCAGGGGCGCCAGCTACAGCAAGAGCTACGATTATTACCACAGGTTGGACATTGACCGATGGAGGACAGTTATAATATTCAAAAAAGGGACTACTCGCAATTTAACTAAGAAATACTATGAGAATATTTTATAAAATACAGCTAGCAGTGATGTTGTCCTTAGTTTCATTAGGATTACAATCGCAGACTGTTAATGTAGGAGATATGTATGTTCTAGAAGGAACTAAACTCTCTTCAAAAGGGGATTTCAACAATACCAATTCTGGCAATTTTATCAATGATGGTGAAGTTTTTATCTATGCGGATTTTAACAACGATGGAGTTGTAGACTTTTCCAATGATGCAGAAGGTGTAACCCGATTTGAAGGGACGGCTGTGCAACGACTTTCGGGAGGGAACATCAGTTATTTTTATAATGTTGTGTTTAATAATACCTCCAGTGAAAGTGCCGCTTTCGAAATGAGTGGTGATATGAGTATTGCCAATGAAACCGATTTTGATGAAGGCATCGTAAACAATAAAGACTTCGGGGGTCTTATTATTTTTGAAGACAACGCAGATCATGTAGGAACCTATGATGGAAGCCATGTCGATGGTTATGTGCAAAAAATTGGGGATGACAGCTTTACCTATCCCGTTGGGAGTACCCAATTGTTTCGAGCCATATCCATTAGTGCACCAGACAACACAACTGACACTTTTACTGCCAAATACTTTTATGAGAACCCTGTTGGACTAACCATCAACGGAGAAACTCCCACGGCTAGCACTGCTGGGGTGATTACCCTTCTCGATAATGCTGAGTTCTGGACGATTACAAGAGACGGAGGCACTAGCGATGTATTGCTCACATTATCATGGGAAGAAGGGAGTACCACCCCAGCAGGCATAGCCGCAAACCCTCAAAGTGCAATTCGCATCCTTCGATGGGATGAAGCGGAACAGCTTTGGGTGGATGAAGGGGGAGTCGTAGATGCTGATAACAAAACCGTGACCACCCCATTGAGACTCGATAGCTATGGAATATTCACCTTAGGACGTGCCAATGAAGGAATTATTCTCCCAGGCGATGTAGTGATCTATAATGGGGTTACCCCCAATGGTGATGGGAAGAACGATTTCTTCTTCATCGACGGCATAGATAATCTTGCCAATAACCGTGTGGAAATTTTCAACAGATGGGGTGTAGAGGTATTTGCCACCGATAATTATGGAACTACGGCAGGTGGGAATGTATTCGAAGGATACTCCGATGGAAGACTCACCGTGGCTGGAGACAATCAGTTACCTACAGGAACCTACTACTATGTGCTGAGTTACGATTACAGTGATAACGGCAACACAGAACGAGTGAAAAAAGCAGGTTTCCTTTATATAACCACCGAATAAACGGAACAAATGAAAACGACTACTACAGAATATATAAAGAAAATGGCCCAACTCATCCCTTTATTGGGAATGATAACGATGGCCTTATGCACTAGCGATGTCTGGGCGCAACAAGATTCGCAGTATACTCAGTATATGTACAATACCCAAACCATCAACCCTGCTTATGCAGGATCGAGAGGGGTATTTGGCCTAACGGGTTTGTACCGCAATCAGTGGATAGGATTGGATGGCGCCCCTGAGACCTTTAATTTCAGTTTAAACTCCCCAGTAGGTGAATTGGAACGAGTTGGATTGGGTCTAAATTTTACAAAGGATCAATTGGGCCCGGCAGACGAAAGTACCATCACAGGGGACTTCTCCTATGCGATTCCGCTCAATGATAACAATGTAAAATTGGCCTTCGGAATCAAAGGAGGGATCAACCTACTCAATGTGGATTACTCCATACTCAATATCTATAACCCCGATGATGCATTGCAACAGTTCAATATAGACGACCGATTAACCCCTATAGTGGGAGCAGGATTCTTACTTCACAATGACGAAACATGGTATTTCGGTATGTCGGTTCCCAATTTTTTGGAAACTACACATTTCGACGACTCTTCTGTTTCCAACGCTACCGAAAAAGCAGCCCTATATACTATAGGGGGATATGTTTTTCAGATTGCCGATAATACGAAGTTCAAACCAGCCGTTTTGGGGAAGTTTGTTGCAGGATCCCCTGCAGCACTGGATTTCTCTGCCAACTTTCAGTTTTATGATAAGTTCACTATTGGCGCAGCCTATCGATTGGATGCCGCTTTTAGTGCACTGGCCGGTTTCAAGGTAACCGATGGGTTGTTTTTGGGATATTCCTACGATTACGGCATTCAGGAATTGGCCAATTACAATTCAGGATCTCACGAAGTCTTTTTACGATTCGAACTTGGAGGAGGGCGTACCGCACGATTCCTTTCACCAAGATTCTTTTAAATCTAGAACAAGCATGAAACCAATATATTATACAGTTTTAATTGCAATCCTTCTTTTGTTCATGGGACCTATGAATGCCCAGAGTGGTAGCCTTAAAAAAGCCGATAGAAAATTTGAGGACTTGGCCTATATCGATGCAGTTTCCATTTACGAAACCATCGCAGAAAAGGGATATGAAGATTCCGATCTTTTCGAGCGACTCGGTGATGGTCACTACTTTAATGCGAAGTATGCAGAAGCCGCTAAATGGTACGAGAAATTGAAAGATTATAACGGAGGTCTTTCGGCCGAATACTCCTTTCGCTATGGTCAATCCCTAAAAGCGACAGGCCGCTATGACGAAGCCGATGCTTATATGGCTGATTTTTTTCGAAGCCAAGGAGTTGAATATTTAGGTTCAGAATCCTATTTGAGATCGATCGATGCTCATTCCAACAGGTTCAAAGTGAATCCTGTGGCTTTCAATACACGCTATTCCGATTATCCGGCATTCCTTCAAAAGGACAGTTTGTATGTAATTTCAGCTGGGGATGGCAAGGTAACTCCCTGGAACAAAGAACCTACATCTAATATAAATTACTTAAGTGGGACTTCGCTAACGGAGGTTTCTGGAGCATTGAATACTGAATTTAATGAAGGCTCCCTAACCATTACAAAGGACGGAAGTACCATGTATTTTACCCGAAATGATTACGACGGAAAAAAGAGAGGTAAAGACAGCAATAAAATAACACGGCTCAAATTATACCGTGCCTTTAAAATAGGAGGTGAATGGGGCCAAGTAGAGGAATTACCTTTTAACGATAGTGAATATTCTTTTGGGCATCCAATGCTTAATGAAGACGATAGCAAATTGTATTTCGTGAGCGATATGCCGAATAATGGTAGTAAAGGGGGCACCGATATCTATGAAGTGGAGATTTTTGCAGATGGCGGTTTTGGTGCTCCATTTAACATGGCCGGATTCAATACAGCGGGCAATGAAATGTTCCCCTATGTTGCCGAGGACGGAACCTTCTATTTCGCATCTAATGGACATCAGGAAAATCTTGGAGGGTTGGATATTTACGAATCCAAACTTACACCTGCAGGAGTCTATGGAAAGGTTCAAAACCTTGGAAAACCCGTTAATGGCCCTACCGATGATTTCGCATATGTCTACAACAGCACGGATAAAAAGGGATATTTTGCTTCCAATCGTGGCGGTAATCGCAGTGATGACATCTATTATGCGATCGAGAATGAAGGCTATCAGCCCGAATGCATCGTTATGATGACAGGAGTGATTCGCGACAAGAATACCTTGGAAATATTAGAAAATACACTCGTTTCATTAATCGATGCCGAAAACAAGGTGATTTCTCAAAAAGTTGTCGCAGCTGGGCAATATGAGTTTGACGAAATGGATTGCAATCGAGCCAAATTTGTTAGGGCAGAGAAGAATGGGTATCAGACCCAAGAGGAAATGCTGGGTGAACCCACAAATGGAGTAGTAACGACCGATGTTTTATTGTCAAAGAGATCCATCGATTTGTCGACGGGAACCGATTTAGGGTTGATCGTAAACCCTATTTATTTCGATTTGGGTAAGCATAATATCCGTCCCGATGCCGAAATTGAATTACAAAAGATCGCAACGATCATGAAGGATAACCCTTCAATTAAAGTCGATGTGCGATCCCATACCGATAGCCGTTCCAATGACTATTATAACATGAGCCTTTCCAATAGGCGTGCTCAGTCTACGATTAATTATCTGGTTCGTGCGGGGATTGATCGTTCGCGATTAACGGGCCGCGGTTTTGGAGAGACGCAATTGCAGAATGGATGCGCCAATGGGGTGCGATGTTCTGAAACAGAACACCAACGAAATCGCAGGAGCGAGTTTATAGTAATTAATTAGGTTTTCTTCTTCTTATTAATTCTTTTTGTTAAGGCAGGGAAGGGTGTTTTCACCCTTCCTTTCTTTTTGGCACCTATGGCGATATAACACTTATGACGCGAAAAGAGCCTTTAATGACAATTTTGAACCGATTGTTACATTGCATGAATAACTTTAAAAGATTCCTATGAAATTTATGTGAAACATAAAGAAATGGAATCACTTAACCCTGAAGAAATTACCTACTTACAGCTTCTAGTCTATGGATACACGGAAAAGGAGATAGAAGAATTCATGAGCATTGCGAATTCAAAGCAACAAATACTTCAAGTCTCTTTAGAAATGAAGTTCGGCACCCAAGATTGGAAGGAAATCATCCAAATGGCATTCAAGAAAGGAATCCTCCACAAACAAGATTTTGTTGAAAATCCTGTGAGAGTGCGGACCGACGAAATGGTTCAAAGAATTTATAGTGAAATAAAGGCTTCGTCGAGGGAACACTTTGGACTAAAGATAAGCATAAAGCGAGCCTTGACACATTATCTGGCAAGGATGCATGCTATTGATTATAAGCACCTCTAAAAAGACAACTAAATAGAATTTACAAAAGAAAAAAGTAGCGCCCATGAGCCGATATACCTATGACGAGATCACATATTTAAGATTGTATGTTTACGGTTATGAAGAATCTGATTTCTTGGATTTTTTTAGTCTGGATACCGATAAATTGGAGAGGATCATCCTTGGGATTCAACACAAATTTCGACTCAAGGGATTCCGAAGGATCATACAACTGGCGTTCGAATTGGGAATACTCTCTCCCAAGGATTTTATAGAGGATTCCATTAAGAAGGTAACATCGGAATTCTCTTTTAAAATCTTCCAACAGCTGAAGGCAGTTGGAGTAAATGTTTTGAAGAATAGATTGCAGGAGGATATTGAAAAGTATTTGCATTGCTGCAACCATGAGTTGGAGTTTAATAGGGCGATCAATAACCTGAAACAGAAACATATGAGAATAACCTTAAAAGAGAAAGCATTGATCGAAATGATCTATTTGGGGATGGGTGACGACAAAAAAATAGGAAGAGCCTTAAATGTGTCGGTCAAGGAAGTAGTCCAGATGAAACACAATGTTCTCAAATCCTTGGAAGCCAATTCTTGGTATAATGCGATACGAAGGGCGTTTCAATTAAATATTCTGGATAAACAAAAGTATGCCACCTTGAATCTAGAGAGCGAGATAGAAGCCTGTGCTGAAAGAATTTTAGAAATTAAATCTCAAGGTAAGCAATGTGGATTGCATGACTTGGAAATTCAGCTACAATTCTATGAGGAATTCATCAACCTCTATAATACTGTTGAATACGATTATCTCTTGAGAAATGACTTACAGGAGTTTAGAAGTACCCTGGCAGATTCAATAAAAAGCAAAACCTACAGGCAGAAATCCTTGTAAATAAGAATGTCCACTTGAACGCTTATGCATCGAAATTGACCGTACGTTACTTTATTTTACCACTTATTGCATTTGCCCTAGTATTCACGATGGTTTGTACTTCCTTTGAAAGTGTTTAGACTTGAGATCTTTGAAATAACGATGAATTACCCTAGCAGGCGTATCGATACGTTGAGCGTCCTTTTGTACATTATTTCTTCAGCCCAACTGTTTTAGGTTTGTCGAAGGATGCAGTAATGTTTTGCCTGTTGATCCTCCCAAAGCCGATATTTGGGGTCAGTCCGGCTATATAGTTTTCTCTAAACTAGGGGTAGGATAAGGGTTAATTCGTCGTTAAAGAACTTTTGATTCCTAGCCGTATCGCGTTTCAAGGAACCTATTAAGAGGGTATAGTTCCACGGTTCCAAGAAAACGGGTTATGAATTATAAGGTGAGGTTATGGGTTATTGAACCCGGTAGTTCAAGGGATGTGATTCATTTGCATCCCTTTTTGATTCCAAGAATATTCTAATGCCCTAAGGAATATAATAATGTCTCTACACCACGAAATGTTTCGGTTACGGAACAAATGAGAATGAATGAAAACACAAATCCTATGATTACTAATGTTGAGCAAAACGATTCTAATCTGAAATCGGAAGTATCCGATTACTTAACGGAATTACGAAGAATTTTTGATTTCAACTATTTGGTCAGTCAAAATCATCTTCCCTCTCGGGAAACCAATCGCCAAAAAAGCACGCTATTGGATCGGTTTTGAGGATTTCGGATACACTTCAAAATAGGTATTTTACGATTTAGCCAAGTTTCTTAAACGGCCTTGTGGAATTTTAATCCTAGGGCTTTTTTTCGTGAATTCATCCTCTTGGATAAATTCTTGCTTTTCGCCTCAAAAATTGGTTAGACTAGATGTTAGGTTTGCACAGTTCAAAACAAACCGTCATCTTTAGTGACGACGGTTTGTTTAGAAGGTTGTAGAGTACGCAACAAGCCCTATTTTGAGATAACTAACTTATGATTAAACAACACTTTGCCATTTGTTGTAAGAGTAAGAATGTAGATCCCTTCCCTTAATAAAGACAATTCACTCTGTGGAATCATCACAATTCTTGAAGCGTCTAATTCTTCAACCAGTGCGCTATAAACTTGGGTTCCCTTAAGATCGTATATCGAAATGTTTACTACTTCTTCAAAAGTGCTTTGTCTCATGGCAATGAGCAGATCTGCAGTAACTGGATTGGGATATACCAAAATTTCATTTTTTGTGGCGGTACTTTCCACAGACAATACCCCTTGACCTTCTTCTAGTACATGTGTGCTGTTAATGCCTAATCCGTCGAAAGACTCCAAGG
>JAHQVM010000132.1 GCA_019634365.1 Flavobacteriaceae bacterium
GCAACGTCCCAAATACGCCCACAAAGGTCATTTTGGTCACTCCCTTTTGGTAGGAGGTTCCAAAGGAAAAATTGGAGCCATGGCGTTGGCAACCAAAGCTGCGTTGCGATCGGGTAGTGGACTCACTACCTCTTTTGTTCCTGCCTGCGGGCATGATAGTATTGTGGGGCATATTCCAGAAGCTATGGTCATCACCGATGAACACAATGACATCATCACCCATAAGGAATGGGAACTAGAACCTTATACAATAGGGGTTGGTCCTGGTATGGGGCAAAATGAAGAAACCCTCACTGCACTAAAGGCCTTGCTTGCTAAAGCACAAACACCTTTGGTGGTGGACGCTGATGCCATCAATTTAATTGCAGGGAATATGTCGCTGATGGATTTAGTACCTAAAGGGAGTATATTCACCCCGCATCCCGGTGAGCTGAAACGACTCATTGGGGCATGGGAAAACGATATGGATAAGTTGGAGAAAACAAAAGCGTTCTCCAAGGAACATGAAGTTATTCTTATTGTAAAAGGTGCGAATAGCATTACCGTTTTTGGTGATGACCTCTATATAAACAGTACGGGTAATCCTGGGATGGCAACTGCAGGTAGCGGCGACGTGCTTACGGGAATGATCACGGGATTATTAGCCCAAGACTATGAGCCCCTAGTTGCTGCCATGTTCGGAGTATATCAACATGGAAGTGCGGGTAATTTAGCCACGCAGGAATTAGGATTTGAGGCGCTAATGGCTAGCGATATTATTGAACATATAGGGATGGCCTTTCTCGAATTGTTTAGGCAAGAACCGCCACCGGGAGCAGCCGCCGAAAATGAAGAAAACCACACATAAAAAAACCGCCACAATTTGTGGCGGTTTCTATTTATAATATCATTTACTATAAGGTCATTTCGTCCAACATCGTCCTTAATTTAGGATTTGATGGTCTTGGCGCATCTGGGCTTATGATGTTGCCATCAGGATCGATAAGGATAAATCTTGGAATTCCCTTGATGTAATAGTCCTTCACAAACTTGGATTCCCAATCACTATCTGCAAACAACTGAACACCTTTTAATTCCTTGTCATTTACCATGGCTACCCATTTTTCATGATCTTTTGGGCGGTCTATAGAAACACTTACAAACTCAATGTTTTTGTCGTGGTAATCGGCTTCAACTTCCTTAAGATGCGGAATTTCAGCTTTACAAGGTCCACACCAGGTTGCCCATACATCAATATATACATACTTCCCTTTTAATTCTTCCAAACTAGTGGTTCCGCCAGCGTGGTTTTCATAATTGGAGAAGGTAGGGGAAGGAGCACCCTTGGGTAAATTGGTGCGCAAAGCAATAAGATCCCCTAAATATCCTTTATAACTTTTAACGGTTCTTGCAATTCCGCTTTTAGCATTATTAACCACAGCAGTATCCAATGCGGATTGCTTATCCAAATAGGCATTCAATTCTTTAGATACATCGGCTAGTTTGGAATCCAATGCCGCAGCATCCATATTGTCGATTTCGAAATCCAATAATTTCTCTTTCATTCGGGCTTCCTCCGCAATGTAGTTGTTGTTGTCCGCTCCTTCACCCGTGTACGCTACAGATTCATCAAACTGTTCCGTGTCAAGTGTCATTTGAAGGTCGTATCCATTCTTCAGAAACAACCTCGTATATTCACCTCCGTCATAGAAGGTGTAAAAGTCTGAATCTACCTTGAGCGTATCACTAAAGGTTCCATCTTCGTTAACTGCAATAACCTTTTTAAATCCTTTTTTTGATAGAACAACAGAATCACTGTTCTTGTTGGCAATTTTACCTGAGAAGGTAACATAGTCTTTTTTTACTTCTGTCTGGCAACCGATAAATAGTAGTCCTGCAAACAGAAAAAACAATTTTTTCATGCTTAGATTATTTGGTTTTTGCTAAAATATAATATTATTCTATCCATAACCTAAAAATCATTAAAACCTTAACAAGAAATTGGTATTTTTGTTGCAAACAACCCAAGCCCATGCGCCCAATTCATTATGTGAGCAGCGAAATACTCTCTTTAGCTGTTATTAAGGACATTATTGAAGAAAATAAAGCCCTTTCGCTTTCGGATGAAGCGATTCTGAATATTAAAAAATCGCACGAATACCTTCAGGAAAAAATTAAAAGGGACGACCGTCCCATTTATGGAATCAATACTGGTTTTGGTTCTTTGTACAACGTAAAGATCTCTCCGGACAATCTTTCAAAATTACAGGAAAACCTGGTCATGTCGCATGCCTGTGGAACGGGAGAACTAGTTCCAAAGCCCATAGTGAAACTCATGCTATTGCTCAAGATTCAATCGTTGAGTTATGGATATAGTGGTATTCAGTTGCAAACCATAGAGCGACTTATCGAATTTTACAATCACGATATCCTTCCCGTGGTATATACACAAGGTAGTTTGGGAGCGTCTGGGGATTTGGCCCCTTTGGCGCATATGTCCTTGCCGCTTTTGGGTAAGGGGGAAGTACATTCTGAACGCGGCTTTGTTTCCGCATCAGATGCATTAAAACAGCATGGCTGGGAGCCTATTTTGTTGCAAGCTAAAGAAGGACTTGCTTTACTAAATGGTACGCAATTTATGAGCGCCTATGGGGTGTTTAGCCTATTAAAAGCACATAAATTGTCCTATTTGGCCGATCTTATTGGAGCAGTTTCCATTGATGCGTTCGATTGTAACATGAGTCCGTTCAATGAATTGGTGCATATTGTGCGTCCCCATCGAGGACAGGTTAAAACAGCACAACTTATTACAGAGTTTTTAGAAGGTAGCGAGATGGGAACTTCAGAAAACAAGAAGGTACAGGATCCGTATTCTTTCCGTTGTATTCCCCAGGTACATGGTGCTACAAAAGACACCTTGCATTTTGTAACCAAGACCTTTAAAACGGAAATCAATAGTGTAACGGACAATCCCAATATTTTCAGAAGCGAGGATCAAATCATCTCTGGAGGAAACTTTCACGGGCAACCTCTGGCGTTAGGTTTAGATTATTTAGGGATTGCCATAGCCGAGCTGGGTAATATTTCAGAAAGAAGAACCTTCCAATTGGTTTCTGGATTGCGGGAGCTTCCACAATTCTTAGTGAACAATCCGGGGCTCAATAGTGGATTTATGATTCCGCAGTACACTGCCGCTAGTATTGTGAGCGCCAACAAACAACTGGCGACGCCGTCTTCAGTAGATAGTATTGTATCCTCCAATGGACAGGAAGATCATGTGAGCATGGGGGCGAATGCAGCTACCCAATGCCTTAAAATCATCGATAATGTGGAGACCATTTTGGCGATTGAGTTATTAAACGCTTCCCAAGCACTCGCATTTAGAGCGCCGAAGAAATCATCTGCATTCATAGAATCATTTCTAGAACATTTTCGGGAAGGGGTTCCTTTTGTGGACGAGGACCGTCTTCTGGCCGATGACATCCATGCTTCGATAGCATTTTTGCAAAGCTTTTCCATAGAAAGTGATTTGCTGTTTGGATAATGATCAATTTTTATATTTTTATAGAAACTCCAAAACAATGAAAACCTCGCTCGTTCGAATGATTTCCTATGGTTGCATAGCCATAGGTATATTCTCTTCTTGTAAAACCCTTAACAAGGATGTTACCCATGAGCAAATGATAGCTCAGCGGGCATCTGTAGAAGCCCGAAAGTTGGTGCGTGAATCCGACTTTAAAACCTGCAAAAGCGGACATAGGGAGAAAATGAGGAACGAGGTTACCATGAAGAATAACCTATGGGGAAAGACCAAAGTAAAGAATGGTAATGTGGAGCTTTGCATCTTTAAGGAAGGCGATAATTGCGGCTGGGAATGGAAAATAGATAACTCTGCTAGCGGTGTTATTGGTTATCCTGCCCTCGAAATTGGCCGCACACCTTGGGGCGGTAAAAAAAGGAAGAATAGTGGAGGTTTTCCATTATTGGTCTCAGATATCGAAGCCTTGGATGTATCCTATGACTTCGAAACCCACGTAAAGCATCGGAAGTTTAATCTGGCTTTTGATATATGGTTGACCGATGTAGAACAAGCGGACAACAAAAACATCACTACTGAAATCATGATCTGGGAAGATTATTTTGATTTCAGTTCCTACGGAAAAGTGATCGAAAAGATTATCACTCCCTTCGGAAGGTACAAAGTATACAAAGGCTATTTGAAGAACGATAAATTTGCACAGGACTGGGTCTACATAGCCTTTGTTAGGGAATCGCCTCGTTCTGAAGGCGCCGTCGATGTGAAACATTTTATGGATTACCTGGTAAAGAATGAACACATTAAGGCTACCGATTATTTTGCCTCCCTGGAATTGGGTAATGAAATCGGAAATTCAAGTGGAATTACTTTAGTTAAAGAATTTGAGTGGGCCTTAAAAAAGAAACCCTGATTTATTTCTTATTGCATCACAGATTCGATCCCTCTATTTCGCACAGAAATGGAGGGATTTTTCTTTAGGGCATATAGCCTAACATCCTATAAACATTGATTTGGAACAATATTCATATCCATTGGAACAATAGTTAACAGCATCCTTTACATGACGATATAGTTTTGTACAACACAAGAATTTTATGTACAACTAAAAACTAATAGTCATGAAAAAAGAAATTACATTTTCGCTCATAGGGTGTCTCTTAACAGTGTTGACGTTCGGTCAAGTTTTAAGTGATGATCTCGTTGGTCATCAAGGCATTGAAATCCCGGAGCGAACCGAAGCTTTACAGCAACTTTTTGATCAGGCCAAGTATTTGGAAAACTATGGTACGGCACAGGAAATTGAGCAAAACAGGTTGGCCATTAAAAATGAATGGGCGACAATATCCCCGGAGGTAGCAGCCCTTTACAAACCCCTAGATGCCAATGTAAACACCACAGCAGATTTTGTGTTATCCGCCAATAGCTATCCACCAGATAGTGAACCGGTAGACAACTTTTGGGGTGATGAAGATTTGCTGCTTAGGGAAGGATTTGTAGATGGATGGGATATTGATGCGGCAGGTTCTCAAGGTTTGTTCGTAGCAGGATTCGAAAATAATGGAGGAGAAAGTGAATTTTTTATATATCGATCCAACGATAATGGAGGTTCCTTCTTCCTCTGGGCCGATGCCGTGTTAAACGATGATATCGCAAAAGGAAAGATTATTTCCTTGAATGGAAACGGGAACGAATATCTGTTGGCCTATGTTCTTTTGGAAAATGGTCAATTTAGTGTGATGCAATGGAATATTCATAATGGCAATTTGGTGGATACTGCTAACATTACTTTTGGTGTTGTCGATTTTGCCGTAGATCAGAATTATCCAGTGGGAACCGATACTCGAAGGGTTTTTGCTACCTATTTAAAAGAATCTCTTGCCTGTGATTCAATTCTGTACTCGGCAAGGAGCACTGCGGGTAGCTACGGAATGGAATGGGTAGATGAACACAATTTTTTTCTTTGTATTGATGAAATTGATATTTCCTATGGAAGAAATGGAGCTATTTATGCCACATATATCGGTCTTAGTACGAGGGATCTATATGCCAATGTAAACTCAAATTTCAATGATCCAACCTCTTGGGATGGCGATGAAGTAGTGGCTAACGGGGATTCGCAGGAAAGCCGAAACCCTATTATTGCGGCTACTAGGAATACGCTTGGAAGCGATAAAGTTATCCTTATCACACGTTCGAGGGATGCGGGAAGTTCGGATGGATTTAGTCATCGTCGATACAACCGAGAATCTGGAGGCGATTATTTCTTGGATCAAGAAGGGTTACCCCTACCTAACAATAGCATAGGGCCCATGGATGCATGGGTGCGCAGGGAATCGGGTAACGAGATTATACGTACCTCATATATAAGAGAATTCTTGGACGATAGTTTCAATGACCGTGCACAATCCTATACGTATGATGGAGATGTGCTTCTCGATAATGAAGTAGCCAACGATGTTGATTTTGAAATTTGGAATGGGTTGGCTCCTGCCACTGCAGAAACACCTGTAGGCTATGCCGCTTGTATGGTTTTTGCACGGGACAGTGGAAGTAGAGGATTGGGCTTATACTTCAATAGGGATACCGAAATACTATCCACAAATGATCCTTCTACTGAGGCCATTCAATATTATCCCAACCCAACGCAAGGGATTTTACAAATTGATGCATCTCAAGAGATGGAACGCATTAGTATCTACAGTGTGAACGGACAGGTAGTAAAGGAATTTACCCAACTTCCTGCCAATGCTTCATTGGATTTACACGATTTACCTGTTGGGATGTACTTAATGACAGTGCAAAACAGAGAATCCAACACAACGTATAAAATCATCAAACAATAATTTAAATGTTTCAGGTGGGCCCTACTTTACATTAGGGTTTAGTTATGGGTGGGGCCTGCTGTGAAGCATATGAAAAAGCAGATCTATGAAAAATTTAATCATTTTACTGTATTTGGTATCGGTCGCTAGTTATGGACAATGGACTCCCCTAGGCGATGATATAGACGGAGCAATGGGTAACGATCAATTCGGATATTCAGTTAGCCTAAGCAATGATGGAACTATATTGGCCGTAGGAGCCCCGTTTAATGATGACAATGGTATAAGCTCCGGCCATGTACGGATTTTTGAAAATCAATCTGGAAATTGGGTCCAACTGGGAAATACCATTGTTGGTAGCGATAATGGGGACAAATCGGGATTCGCTGTAAGCCTAAGTGGCGATGGGCAAATCGTTGCTATTGGCGCACCAGATGAGGGAACCACTGCATTCGAAGCAGGTCAAGTACGGGTATTTCAATACCAAGGCGGTACATGGGAACAATTGGGAGATGATATTTTCGGGGAAGCGCTTAGCGATCACTCCGGTACTGCCATAAGTCTCAATAACGACGGAACCATTCTAGCCATAGGGGCTCCAGACAATGAAGGGGATGCGGTAGGCAATCCTGGGCATGTACGAGTATATGAGTTTGTTGCGGGAGCTTGGGAGCAATTAGGCGATGATATTGATGGGGAAGCCCAGGAAGATAACTCAGGGTTTTCTGTGTGTTTGAATGATGCTGGTACTTTAGTGGCTATTGGCGCCCCTTTTAATGATGATAGTGCGCCCGATGCGGGTCATGTGCGGGTTTATGAATGGGATGGAGACAATTGGGTGCAAGTAGGGGACGACATTAATGGCGAAGCAAGCAATGACCGGTTTGGCAGTTCGGTAAGTTTTAATACTACCGGTGGTATGCTAGCCGTTGGCGGTATTGATAATAATGGTATTGGGCACGTGCGCGTATTCCGAAAGATTTCTGACGAATGGATACAATTTGGAGAAGACATAGATGGGATTGGTGTGAATGACGATTTTGGAAATTCCGTGAGTTTGAATGACGATGGAAATATTCTAGCTATAGGAGCCCCACTTTTCGATGGTGGTGGTAATGACACTGGTTTGGTACAAGTGTATAGATCCGTATTGGATGAATGGGTGAAGGTGGATAATGATATGATTGGGGAAGCACAAGAAGATCGTTCGGGTTATTCAGTGAGTATGAGTGCCGATGGAAGCATCATCGCAGCCGGAGGCTATCTAAATGATGAAAGCGGTGCGAATGCGGGTCATGCCCGAGTATGGAACAACGCCACCATTTTGGACCTTCCAGAAGAATTTTCCAGTAACGCAATAAACGTAAGTCCTAATCCTGTTTCGAACCACTATACCATTTTGTTGGATAGGCCATACGACACTGTAGAATTAAAGGTTTTTGATGCATTGCAGCGCACTATATCCGAAAAATTATATTACAACAGTAGTGAGCTTTCTGTGAATGCCACCGCATATGCTAAAGGAGTTTATTTTTTGAATCTTAGGAGTCAAGGTAAGTCAATAGCAATGCTCCGCATTATTAAAAACTAGTTTGTTGTTGTTCCTAAGCACAATTCACTTGAAAAATTTACCATATCTTAGGTGTAAGTGGTTTCTGTAATGATACTTAGAAATAGTCTTCCATGAAATTCAAGGCTTTCAATTGTATTTTAAACACCTTGATCTTGTGCCTATCCTTTGGAGTATGGGCACAAGATGAAGCCCTGTTGCACCTAGAAAAAATAGAGGGTAATCTGTCCAATGAAAACATTACCAGTATTGACCAGGATGCCAAGGGCTATTTATGGTTTGGTACCGAAGATGGATTGAATAGATATGACGGGCACCACTTCGACGCACTAAGGAGCAACCCCGAAAGGGACAATTGGCTGCCCGTTAATTACATATCCGATGTTGCCATTGATGACGGCAACTATTGGTTAGCAACATGGGGAGGAGGAGTGACCCTGTTTCGTCCCGAAAGCTTGTCTTTCAACAACTTCTCCAGTGATGAAAGATTTAATCCAAGATATATTTTATCATTACAGAAATTGGCCAATGGTAAGTTGGCATTACTTTCCGATAAAGGTGTCTTCATCTATGATTCCCATGCCGATGAATTTGTCAAGATTCCACAGGGACAAAGAAATGGCCTTATGGCAGTCTATGGAAATACGCTGTGGTTCACGAATAAAAATGTTCTGTACACCTATGATACAGATCGAATGCAATTGATTTATCAGTTTGATGCTAAACAAATCATCGATATGATTGCTCCCTATGGAAAAGGTGTAGGTGTAGGATCTGGCAATAGCTTTCGATATTATGTTTCAGGTAAATTAGTAAAAGAAGAGACACTTTCCTCAGCCATCAAAGGGTATGTTCAGAGGGGAAGTACCATATACCTTCATTCCCATAGGGAAATCTTTGAATGGTCCTTAAAAGAGTGGAAATTAAAAAGGCTTTCGTTAGAGTCTTCTAGTTTCACAGGCGATATCAAAACCCTATTTATAGATCAGGATGAATTACTTTGGATGGGCACTTCTCATGGTATTTTTAAGGAGCGAAGGCATTCTAAGTCTTTCAAAGAGAGTATTAAAGAAATACATGCAAGAAGAATAGTTCATTGGAACAATAAAATATATGCCGGCGGATTAAACGGACTGTTTGTCATAGATAGTTTAGGAAATAAAGAGTTACTGGTGCCTCAAACGATTCTTTCATTGAAACGTTTTGGCGAAACGCTATGGGTTGGTACCGAACATGGGGAAGTATTGCAGATACAGGGTGATGTGGTAATCGGTAAAACGCAACTCCAGACCAATAACACTGGAGTTCTAAGGGTCATGGGTATAGAACGTGATGATTCGAGTAGGATTTGGGTAGGAAGTTGGGAGGGCGTTCATGTATTGGATTTAAGTGGAAACCTTCTGGCTAATTTCAAATTGGATACAGAGATCCCATCAAAGGAAGCTAAAATCATTCAAATGATTCGTGACTCCAAAGACAGGCTTTGGATTGCTACCGCTGCCTTTGGAATCTATTGCTTAAACAATGTTTCCAGCATACCCGAGACCTTGGATAATCCGGTTTTTATCAACTACCGCCATGACAAAAATGACTTAACGAGTATTACTACCAATATTATAACAACACTTACCGAAGACAAAGAGGGAACGCTTTGGTTTGGTATGGATACGGGTATCGTATCGTTCAATGAAAAGGAAAACAACTTTATTAGGCTACGGGACGGAGGGGAATTATTTGATAAAAAAATAATGACCCTGCGATCAGATAGAACCAATAGGCTCTGGATTAGTACCATTAGTGATGGGTTATATCTCTACGATCAAAATGGATCTCAATTTTTTAGATATACTGTGGACGATGGTTTAATTTCGGATTCATTCCTTTACTCGTCTGGGTTTTATGTGGAAGAGGAAAACCTTTTGTATTTCGGTACGGATAGAGGAATTCAAGGTATTGCCATCGATCGTCTGGAAACCCCTGCGTTAGGGCGACAAGTTGGTATATCGCATATTGCATTGCAGCAACAAAGGGAGTCGAAATCAATTACACCTTTTAATGCTCCGTATGTAAAAGATATTCATCTCAATTACAATGAAAATAATTTTTCGGTACGCTTTTCAAATTTGGATTATGAGAATGCGAATAAGGTTCGGTATGCTTATGCATTAGATGACGAAGATTGGGTGGTAACCGATGCTCAGACGGCTTATTTTAACCGTATTCCTTATGGGTCACACACTTTGCAGGTGAAGGACCTGTATCATTTAGGGGGCATAGGAACTCCAGAAAATACATTCCAGATTAACATGCGTATAGCTCCGCCGTGGTATCTTTCGTGGTGGGCCTATGTGCTCTATGGAATAGGGGTTTTGGCACTATTATTTTCTATCTACTATTTATTGTTGAGGCAACGACTGGCCAAGTCTGAAACCAAAAGGACCAAAGAATTCGATTCTGTAAAGTCTAAAATGTACGCCAATATTTCGCATGAGTTTAGAACTCCATTAACCATCATACATGGTTTGACCGATGCTTTGCTTAAAGACAAAACGACTGATGTTAAAAGCCGTAAAAGAGTTACAGGAATAAAAAGGAATAGCGATCAATTGCTGCATTTAGTGAACCAAATGTTGGATCTCGTTTCATTGGATGTTAAGCAGATGCAAGTTCACTATAAACATGGCGATTTTGTTGGTTTTGTGCGCAAGTGTGTTTCTTTTTATAAGGCTTACGCAGACTCTAAAGAGCAGGAGTTGGTTTTCTTAGTTCAAAAGGAAAGTCTTTTCATGGATATTGATGATGATAAACTTCAGAAAGTAATCAACAATCTTTTATCCAATGCCATAAAGTTTACACCTTCGGAGGGAAAGATAACCGTTCATGTGGGTTGTGATGAAGAACGGAAAGAGGCAGTGTTAACTGTTAGTGATACAGGGAAAGGCATTTCTGAAGAAGATTTACCGTTTATCTTTGATCGCTATTATAAGACTTTCGATACCGAGAGCAATCTAGGAAATGGTATCGGAATGGCATTAACCAAAGAATTGGTTGAATTATTAGAAGGGAACATTGAAGTACGTAGCCATATATTGAAGGGTACTACTTTTAAGATATCCTTGCCCATACAAAACAGAGCATCATCCTCACTTTCCCTATCTTATAAATCACCCTATGTAGCCGAACTCAACCTAGCCAATGAGGTTCCCGTAGTTCCACTCAATACGAAAAAATACAATATTCTTTTGGTGGAAGACAACCATGAATTAATGGCCTATATGAAAGAGTTATTATCTCAGAAATACAGACTCTTTACAGCTCAAAATGGTAAAGAGGGAATGAGAATAGCAGGCAATAAAAAGGTCGATTTTATAATTAGCGATATAATGATGCCGGTTATGGATGGTATCGAATTTTGCAAAACGATTAAAAGTCGTATGGAAACATCCCATATACCTTTTGTGATGCTAACTGCCAAGGCGGATTCTCAAAGTAAAATAGAAGCCTACAAAATTGGTATTGATGCCTATTTGGAAAAGCCGTTTAATAGCGATGAACTACTGGCAATTATAGAAAGCCTATTTGTGAAAAATGCACGCCGTATGAAGCAGTTGGGTTCACTGCTAAATCTTAAGAACACACTGCATAATTATAAAGATATCAACCAATTGGATATAGAATTTATACGAAAAATTCAAGAAATTGCATTGAGCAAAGAGGTTAAGATTTCTACCGATTATTTGGTCAACCAATTGGGGACAAGTCGAACACAATTACATCGCAAAGTAAAGGCACTTACGGGAATGTCTATCACCCGTTATATAAACCAAATCCGGTTGGAGAAAGCAAAGGAGCTCTTGGAGAAATCCAACCTTTCAGTAAGTGAAATAGCCTATGAGGTAGGGTATGAGGACACCTCCTATTTTTCTACAAACTTTAAAAAAATGTATAAAGCGACGCCTTCATCCTTCCGAAATTAAAAGGACCATCAACGAGCACAATTTACACAGGTAATTGCTTGTGGCATCAAAAGGATTCTTCCTAAGGGAATTTCATTTTTACACCGAACACAGATTCCGAAATCGACATCATCAATTTTTCCAAGTGCCACCTTTAGGTTCTTCAATTTGAGTTCTGCCTTTTTCAAAGCGGCATCGTTAACGCTTTTATTATTAATAGCATCCATACGTGAAACCCTTCCAATGGCATTTTCTGGAGCGATGGGTTGGGTCAGGTCGCGATACTGTGCCACTAGTTTCTTGGTGGAAACTATCTCTTCCAATATCCGGGATTTTATCTGATCCTTTTCGGTCATGCCATTAATCCATCTGTTCTTGTATGGTTTTATGAACCCATTCAATCGCCTCGCTCAATGTTTCGAAAATTGCAAACGGTTTTTCATAGAACTTGCTTTCGTAGGCGGCGCTTTCCCGATAATTGATATTGTCCGAAACCACTGCAATGGCCAATAAATTATGAATTTTGGAGGTTTCGATATAAGTGAGTGGGTCTACGGAATAGGAATGAATGCGATTGGAAATATAAACCACAGGCCGATCCTTAAAATGTTTGTCTATGGTTTCTTTTAATTTCTCGTTGTGTTTTGGTGTGATAGTGATCCCTTCCCGGATTTGATTCACAAGAAATTCATCAAAGATAAAGGCCTCGCTATATCCAAGATCGTAATAGTGAAACATGCTCATAATACCCCGCTGTATTGGTGAATAGCAATAAAAATAGCACCTATTCGAACAAAATCAAATAGGTGCTAGTTATTTAGTTGATTCCGACTTATGATTCTGTAGTCTTCTTCTGTTTTTTAATCTGTATTTTCAGCTCATTAGACTTTTCATCCAAATCCATGGTAATCGTATCTCCTTCTTTCAAATTGGAGTTGATGATTTCCTCTGCCAATGCATCTTCGATATATTTCTGTATGGCGCGTTTTAAGGGTCGTGCTCCATAATCCTTGTCAAAGCCTTTATCGGCAATGTAATCTTTGGCTTTATCAGTTAATTTAAGCTCATAACCCAAATCAGAAATACGGCCGAATAATTTGTTTAATTCAATATCGATAATCTTATGGATATGCTCTCTTTCCAACACATTGAACACCATGACATCATCTACACGGTTCAGGAATTCAGGAGCGAAGGCTTTTTTCAAGGCGTTTTCAATAATACCTTTGGCATGGGCATCTGCCTGACTTGCTTTGGCCGAGGTTCCAAACCCGACTCCTTGTCCGAAATCCTTCAATTTACGTGCTCCGATATTCGAAGTCATGATGATGATAGTATTCCTAAAGTCGATCTTTCTACCCAAACTATCCGTTAAGTATCCATCATCCAGCACCTGTAGTAACATATTGAATACGTCCGGGTGTGCCTTTTCTATCTCATCCAATAGCACAACGGCATAAGGTTTTCTTCGGATTTTTTCAGTAAGCTGTCCGCCTTCTTCATAACCTACGTACCCTGGAGGAGCACCGATAAGTCGAGACACGGCAAACTTCTCCATGTATTCACTCATATCAATTCTGACCAAAGCATTGTCACTGTCGAATAACTCCCGTGCCAATACTTTTGCCAATTGGGTTTTTCCAACACCTGTTTGTCCAAGGAAAATGAATGATCCGATAGGCTTATTAGGATCTTTAAGACCCGCTCTATTTCTCTGTATGGCCTTTACCACTTTGGCAACAGCTTCATCTTGGCCAATGACTTTGCCTTTAATACGATCTGGTAATTCTGCCAGTTTGTTACTTTCTGTCTGGGCGATTCGATGCACAGGAATTCCTGTCATCATTGAAATAACCTCCGCAACTTGGGGTTCGTCTACCATCTCTTTGTGCAACTTGGATTCATTTTCCCAAGCTTCTTGAGCGGTTGCTAATTCTTTCTCCAGATTCTTTTCATCATCACGCAGCTTGGCAGCTTCCTCATATTTCTGTTTTTTGACAACGGAGTTCTTTAGTTCACGAACTTCTTCTAATTTGGATTCGATCGTCAATATCTTTTCGGGAACATTGATGTTTGTGATATGAACTCGCGATCCTGCTTCGTCCAGGGCATCAATGGCCTTGTCTGGTAAGAAGCGATCGGTCATATACCGATTGGTTAATTTTACACAGGCCTCAATGGCGTCGTCTGTGTAAGTCACATTGTGATGCGATTCGTATTTCTCCTTGATGTTTTGAAGAATTTCGATAGTCTCTTCAACCGAAGTGGGTTCAACCAATACCTTCTGGAAACGTCTTTCTAACGCTCCATCCTTTTCTATATACTGTCGGTATTCGTCCAAGGTAGTGGCTCCAATGCATTGAATTTCCCCTCTAGCCAATGCCGGCTTGAACATGTTCGATGCATCCAACGAACCTGTAGCACCTCCAGCACCTACAATGGTGTGGATTTCATCAATGAAAAGAATAATGTCGTCGTTCTTTTCCAATTCGTTCATTACAGCCTTCATACGCTCTTCGAACTGTCCACGGTATTTGGTTCCTGCCACTAAACTGGCCAGATCCAAGGTAACTACGCGCTTATCATATAGAATTCTGGAAACTTTACGCTGTACAATGCGCAATGCTAATCCTTCGGCGATGGCACTCTTACCCACACCGGGTTCTCCAATAAGTAGAGGATTGTTTTTCTTTCTTCTACTTAATATCTGTGAAACACGCTGTATTTCGTGCTCCCTTCCCACAACTGGATCCAGTTTTCCCTCTTCGGCCTGGGCCGTAAGGTCCCTTCCAAAATTATCGAGGACGGGCGTCTTCGACTTTTTATTCCCTTTGGAAGAACTAGCTCCCGAAAATAAGTTATCCTTATCGCCATCTCCAGCACTTGCCTCGTCATCGTCATTGGGAAAAGAATCGGATGCAGTTGGTTCTATATAGTCTTCGTCGTTTGTAATCATAAGTTTAAATTGATCTTTCACCCCGTCATAATCTACCTTCATTTTGTGAAGTAATTTCGTCGTGGGGTCATTTTCATTTCGAAGGATGCACAAGAGTAGGTGCGCTGTATTAATGGAGGAGCTCTGGAATAGCTTTGCCTCCAAGAAAGTGGTTTTCAATGCACGTTCTGCTTGTCGCGTTAGATGCAGGTTTTTCTTGTCATTGGCAGTAGCACCAGCATTGGGATTTGCTGGGCTTAGAATTTCAACCTTTCTGCGCAAATGGTTCAAGTCAATATCCAAGGCATTCAGTATACTCACTGCCTTACCATTGCCATCACGCAGCAGTCCAAGCATAAGATGCTCTGTGCCAATGAAATCATGGCCCAGTCGCAAGGCTTCTTCCTTACTGTAGGCTATTACATCTTTAACTCTAGGTGAAAAATTATCGTCCATATATCGTCCTCCTGTTTGTCTAAAATAAGTAAATAAAATTAGTTAGGGGCAAAAATTGTACCCAATATGTGAGGTAGTAGTAAAAGGAACAATTTTCTTACTAAAATACAAATGCAAGCTACGATAGTTATTAACGTTTTTGCATTAAATATTTGTTAATAAAATCGTGAATATTACCCCTCCAAATCGCCGTTAAAACCTCTAAAATAGTGTATCTTGCTTTCTTAGATTTTAATAACCAAATAATAGTTTTTATTTATGGCTGAAGGCGAAAAATTAATCCCTATCAACATAGAAGATGAGATGAAGTCGGCATACATCGACTATTCGATGTCCGTCATTGTGTCACGTGCACTGCCAGATGTTCGTGATGGAATGAAGCCCGTTCACAGAAGGGTGCTGTATGGAATGTACGAATTGGGAGTAAGAGCAAATAGCGCACATAAAAAATCGGCAAGAATCGTAGGGGAAGTATTGGGTAAATACCATCCACACGGTGATACCTCAGTATATGATGCCATGGTTCGTATGGCACAGGAATGGAGTTTACGATATATGTTGGTCGATGGACAAGGAAACTTTGGTTCTATCGACGGGGATAGTCCGGCAGCGATGCGATATACAGAAGCACGTATGCGGAAGATATCCGAAGACATGTTGGCCGATATCGATAAAGAAACTGTCGATCACCAGCTGAACTTCGATGATACCTTAAAGGAACCCACCGTACTCCCAACAAAAGTTCCAGGACTTCTAGTAAACGGAGCTTCAGGAATTGCTGTGGGTATGGCGACCAATATGCCACCTCATAACCTATCTGAAGTAATCGATGGTACCATTGCCTATATAGATGACAATGACATCGATATCGATGGACTCATGCAATATGTAAAAGCACCAGATTTCCCTACAGGTGGTGTGATTTATGGGTATGAAGGGGTGCGTGATGCATTCCATACCGGAAGAGGAAGGGTAGTGATGCGCGGAAAGGCCCATTTCGAAGAAGTGAATGGCCGCGAGTGCATTGTTGTTACCGAAGTTCCTTACCAGGTGAACAAAGCCAACATGATTAAGAAAACAGCAGATCTTGTAAATGACAAAAAGATCGAAGGTATTTCCAATATTCGTGATGAGTCCGATAGAAAGGGAATGCGAATCGTGTACATTTTGAAAAGGGATGCGATACCCAATATTGTGCTCAATATGTTGTACAAATACACCGAACTGCAATCCAGTTTTAGTGTCAACAATATTGCGCTGGTAAATGGCCGTCCTCGTTTATTAAATCTGAAGGAATTAATCCATTACTTCGTGGAACACCGTCATGAGGTGGTAACGCGTCGTACGGAATATCTTTTGCGCAAAGCGGAAGAGAGAGCGCATATATTAGAGGGGCTTATTATCGCTTCCGATAATATCGATGAAGTGATTAAGCTGATTCGTGCCTCGGCCAATGCCGATGAAGCCCGTTCTAAATTGATGGAGACCTTCGAGCTTTCTGAAATCCAGGCGCGCGCTATTGTAGAAATGCGATTGCGACAGTTAACAGGACTGGAACAGGATAAGCTGCGTACGGAGTATGAAGAACTGATGAAGACCATCGAAGATTACAAGGATATCTTGGCCAAGAAAGAGCGCCGAATGGCAATCATTAAGGAAGAACTTCTGGAGATTCAGGAAAAATATGGAGATGAAAGACGTTCGGTGATTGAGTACGCAGGAGGCGATGTAAGTATTACCGATCTTATTGCCGATGAGAAAGTAGTCATTACGATTTCACATGCTGGCTACATAAAACGTACGCCTCTTACCGAATACAAAAAGCAAAATAGAGGAGGAGTGGGCCAAAAGGCTTCTTCTACCCGAAATGAGGATTTCCTGGAAGACCTTTTTGTCGGAACCAATCACCAATACATGCTGTTCTTTACACAAAAAGGAAAATGTTTTTGGATGCGTGTATTCGAAATACCCGAAGGAAGTCGTACCTCAAAAGGTCGTGCTATTCAAAACCTGATTAATATTGAACCAGACGATAAGGTGAAGGCCTTTATCTGTACCCAGGATTTGAAGGATGAAGAATACATCAATAACCATTATGTAATCATGGCCACCAAGAAAGGTCAGGTTAAGAAAACGCCTTTAGAGCAATATTCAAGACCCAGATCCAATGGTATTAATGCCATAACCATTAGAGAAGGGGATGAGCTCTTAGAAGCCAAGCTTACCACCGGAGACAGCCAGGTAATGTTGGCGGTTAAGTCGGGTAAAGCCATCCGTTTCGAAGAGGAGAAGACACGTCCTATGGGAAGGAATGCGTCGGGTGTTAGGGGAATCACCTTAGGCAGCCCAGAAGATGAAGTAGTAGGCATGATTGCGGTTAACGATACTGAATCCAATGTATTGGTTGTTTCTGAAAATGGATTTGGAAAACGCTCCAGTATCGAGGATTATAGAATTACGAACCGTGGCGGAAAAGGAGTGAAAACCATCAATGTTACAGAAAAAACAGGTACTTTAGTAGCCATTAAAAATGTGACCGACAACGATGATCTTATGATTATCAATAAATCGGGAATCGCCATACGAATGGCAGTGGCAGACCTAAGGGTGATGGGAAGAGCTACACAAGGAGTACGTCTCATAAAAGTTCGTGAAGATGATTCTATTGCTGCCGTTGCCAAGGTAATGCACGAGGAAGATGATTTGGAAGATGTGGAAGGAATTGAAGGTGATTCTGAAAATGGCACAGCTATTGATAATGACGAAACACAGACTGAAAATAACGACGTATAAATTAAAATTTTCCCTACAATGAAAAACAGAATACTTATAGCTGGTTTGATGTTAGCCTCTGTGACAGTAATGGCGCAGAAGAAAGAAATCAAGAAAGCCGATAAAGCCCTTAAGAGTGGTGATACGGCAGCGGCTATCGATTATTTGAATCAGGCAGAATCCCTTTTGGGCGCTGCCGATAAGAGCCAGAAGGTTCAGTATTACCTTATTAAAACAGAAGCCCTCACAAAAGATGCAGGAACAGCCAATTACGATAAAATGAAGGCAGCTTCAGATGCATTAATGAAGGCGGGTGAGCTAGGTCCAAGCGGTGACAATGTTGCAAGAATGGAAGCTGCAGCGGAAGCCCTAAAGATCAATTTGGTAAATAGTGCAATCGCAGATCAAAATAGCAAGAATTACCAAATGGCTTCCAAGAAGTTGTTAGAAGGCTACAGAGTAAGCCCTAAGGATACTTCCTATATGTATTATGCGGCAGGAAACCTAGTGAATGGAAAGGATTTCGATAATGCGCTAACGTATTATAAGAAACTTCTTGAATTGGGCTATACAGGTATTAAAACCGAATATATAACAACGGACGCCGACGGAAAGGAAGTGGCACACGCAAGTGCTGACGAAAGAGATAAGGCGGTGTTGTTGTACGGACACACCAATGCCATAGACCGTACCACCAATTCCCAAAAAGGGGATATTCTTCAAAAAGTTACTTTAATCCATATTAACCGTGGTGAGAATGACGAGGCCTTGGCCATTATGAAAGAAGCACGTGAAGCCAATCCAGGCGATATCAACCTAATTCGTTCAGAAGCGGATTTGGCTTACAAAATGGGCGATATGGAAAAGTATGATTCATTGATGAATGAGGTTATCAAATCCGATCCGAACAATCATGAGTTGTACTACAACTTAGGAGTTGGAGCGGCCTCCAATGGTCAGAATGATAAAGCCATCGCTTACTATAAAAAAGCGTTGGAAATTAAGCCTGATTATGACATTGCACAGATTAACATTGCTGCTGTTATGTTGTCCGGTGAAGGCGCCATTGTTGAAGAGATGAATGGTTTGGGAATGTCTAAGGCCGATGAAAAGCGATATGATGAACTGAAGAACCAACGTACCAAGCTTTACGAAGATGTATTGCCGTACTTAGAAGCTGCCGTAAAGTCGAAAAGTGATAATATTGAATTGGTTCGTACGCTAATGAACATCTATAGCCAATTAGGTAAAGATGCAGAATATAAAGCCATGAAAGCTAAGTTGGAAGCCATGGATGGCGGCCAATAACGAACTGGTATAAAACGAAAAAAACCGCTCTAATCTAGAGCGGTTTTTTTATTTCCTGAAAATCATTTATTAGTTATTCCTTAGTAATTATAATAGCCTTGCGATGATTATTCGTGTGCACATCTAAAAGGTACGTTCCTTTTGGGTAATTAAAATCGAATGAGTAACGTTTTGTCTGTGGATTCATAATCCTGTCCCTGGCAAACTTGGTTAAAAACTTGCCATTTATATCGTAAAGTTCGATCACAAGATTATCTACATTTGTAAACTCTATATCCAAATTCAATCTATCCTTTATCGGCATTGGAGCTATGGTAACTTGCAGTCCTGAAGGTGTTTCAGTTGCTATGTCCGACAAACCTAAAGTGCCGTCAAACTTATAAATTCCATCCCCGCTGGCAAAAGCCAGTTCTTCATTTACAAAAAATATTCTATTTAGATTGGTCCCTGATCCAGTATCCACCCAGGTTTCACCTCCATCATTGGTTTGGTGAATTCCCAATTCAGTACCGCCAATCCATCCTCTGTCGGTATTTTGAAAACCAATTGCTTGAATGAAATCTATAGGTACATTGAACATTTCCCAGGTTTCCCCAGAATCCAAAGACTTTGTTATTTTACCTTGTGTGTTTGATTGAATGGAACCAAACATCACCGTGTTGTTTTCCATGAGCTGCATTTTCCAAACGTATTCACTTGAACCTCCAGAGTTGAATATTTCAGTCCAAGTACTTCCTCCATCCGTAGTTTTGAGAATAACTCCACCATCTGTAGCCCGACCCGAAACAAATCCGGTTTGTTCGTCTATAAACAAAATTTCAACCAATGCGACGGCATATGCAGACATATCTATAAACTCCCAAGTTTCCCCACTATCGGAAGACTTTATAATGTACGCCGGCTCGAACCAGGCTCCACAGCCATAGACCGTGGAATTACCTACGGCATCCAAGCCGCATATAGCAGGAGGATTTGGGGCTAATGCCACATTCTCCCAATTGTCGCCACCGTCGGTGGTTTTTAGAAAGACACCATCCAAGGTTCCTATGAAACCAATATTTTCATCCAAGAATTCAATATTTCTGAAATAGCCTATTGATTCAAATTGGCTGTTCCATGTCTGTCCGCCGTCTGTAGTTTTATATGCGGTGGCATTGTCTCCATTGGCTGCCCACCCCAAATTTTCATTGAGGAAAAATACATCGTCATAACGGCCAATTCCTGAAGGTACTTCGGGTATTTGAACCCAATTGGCCTGCGCCACAATTCCAGCAGCGGCAAAACAGGATAAGAATAGAAAAAGAATAGTTTTTTTCATGAGCGTTTTTTTTCTTAAGACAATATAGCTAAAAGAATTGGCCTGTTATAGATGATTCATTCAAAATTACAAATCACTTCCGAACACTGCTCAAAAAAAATCTCTTTATAGAATACGCTTTATAACACGAAGTTTATGGGTATGTCCGCGAACCTCATAATTGAATATACCCGTATGATCCAAGCGGTCGATACGCACTTTCCCATGAGCATGAATAATATAGTTGTCCTCCATAATAATGCCCACATGAATGATAGCGCCTTCTGCATTATCGAAAAATGCCAAATCCCCAGGTTCACTCTCTTCAATAAAGCTCAATGCTTCCCCTTGGGTCGCCTGCTCGCTCGCATCCCGTTTAAGTGAATGGCCATTAATTCTATATACCATTTGTGTGAAACCGCTGCAATCGATCCCAAATGGTGTTCGTCCACCCCAGAGATATGGGCTATTTAGATAGAGTAGGGCGGTTTCAATTAAATTGGATTTCACCTGTTTTCCGGTATGGGATTTCCCTTCAAAAGAGTTTGATAGTAGTTCCGAAGTATGCAAACTACTTCCTAATGGAATGGACAACAAAGCTTCTGTTTCGGTTGTTATACAATCTACCAAATCGGCAGACACAACAGGCGCCTTTGAAGCGTATTCAATATAATCGTCTTCCGAAATAAATTGAAATTGTTTGTTGTCGATCCACCCTTCATACGAGTCGTGCTCTAAACGGATACGACTCCATTTCTTCCGACTTTCCAGCACCTTCATAAGTTCCCCATAGAGCACTTGATTGACCAATTCGCTTCGATCATCGGCTTCGGCCCTTAAGGGCACTATGCTAAGTGGACAGATACCGTATTTCATGAAATGGAGCTAAGTAGCGACAATTAATTGCGCTCAATAACCATGGCAGAAGCACCTCCACCACCATTACAGATGGCTGCAGCACCTATTTTCCCATCGTTCTGTTGTAGTACACTGAGTAAGGTTATCAGAATTCGAACGCCACTGCATCCCAATGGGTGTCCCAAAGAAACAGCGCCGCCATTTACATTAACGTTGCTGTCATTGAGCCCTAAGATTTTCATGTTTGCTAATCCTACCACAGAGAATGCTTCATTGAATTCGAAATAATCTACATCATCTTGAGAAATTCCAGCTTTAGCAAGTGCTTTTGGAAGTGCTTTGGCTGGTGCTGTTGTAAACCATTTGGGTTCATGTGCCGCATCGGCATAACTTCTTATGGTTGCCAATGGGGTAAGTCCTAATGCTGAAGCTTTTTCTTCGCTCATTAAAATCATCGCTCCGGCACCATCATTGATCGTAGAAGCGTTGGCAGCCGTTACAGTTCCTTCCTTGGTAAATGCAGGACGCAAGGCTGGAATTTTTTCCATCTTTACGTTCTTGTATTCTTCATCTTCACTAATTAGGATAGGTTCACCTCTTCGCTGGGGAACGCTTACGGGAACTACCTCATCTGCGAATTTCCCTTCACTCCAAGCCTTGGCGGAGCGCTCATAGGATTGAATGGCAAATGCATCCTGATCTTCACGGGAGAACTCATATTCCACAGCACAAGCATCGGCACAGACGCCCATCGCATTTTTGTCATAGGCATCTACCAGTCCATCTTTTTGCATGCCATCTTCCATGGTGGCAGGTCCAAATTTCTTTCCGTTTCGCATGTGGACATAGTGCGGAATATTGCTCATACTTTCCATTCCACCAGCAATAATGATATCGGCATCTCCCAATGCGATGGCTTGAGCGGCATGCATCACGGCTTTCATTCCCGATGCACATACTTTGTTAACCGTTGTACAGGGAACCGTATCGGGTATCCCAGCACCTAAAGCTGCCTGTCTTGCTGGGGCTTGACCCACTCCAGCCTGAACTACA
>JAHQVM010000133.1 GCA_019634365.1 Flavobacteriaceae bacterium
AATTCCATGGTATTCAACCAATTTCGTAATTCCTTCTTATTTTCCATGTTCCAATACGTTTGTCAATTCACTGGGTACATTCTTCTTGTTTTGGGTGTATGTACCTACAATTTTTAATTCTTTTACCACTCCTTCCAGCTCGTCCATGGCGCTATAGAACTGCTGAGAGTCTTCGAAAATTACGTCCACAAAGAACGCATATTTCCAAGGAGTACCCAATAGCGGCAACGACTGAATTTTTGTAAGATTCAGAGCATGGTTCGCCATGACCTGAAGGGCGTTGCTCAAGGTTCCTACCTCACTACCAAGCACAAATTTTATACTGGCTTTGTTGGGTGTTTTTTTGCTAAAGGTTTCTCCTTTTTTACCAATGAGCACAAACCGGGTTTGATTCTCCTTAATATCTTGAATGTTACTGTCTAAGATCTTAAGACCATAGCGATCTGCTACCTGCTTTCCAGCAATGGCTGCCACGCCTTTTAAGTTGTTTTCCTTAATTCGTTTGGCTTCACTGGCAGTATCCTTACCTTCAATAATCTTGAATTGTGGCGGGAACTTGCGTAGGTAATCCTTACACTGCAATAAGGCCACGGGATGCGAGTGTACTTCGAAGATATCGATAATGGACTCGCTCTCCAACGACATCAAGTACATCTGGATATTGAGAAAAACCTCATCATAAATTTCGAAACCTCCGGCTTCGATAAGGTTGTAGTTGGGCAAAATGGAGCCCGCTATACTATTCTCAATGGCCAATACCCCCAACTTGGCTTTCCCATTCTTTACACTTTGGGTAACCGCATCGAAACTATCGCACTTTAAAAGTTCGATTTCCTGATTGGGAAAGAGTTTCTGAACGGCCTCATCATGGAAGGACCCCTCTATTCCTTGAATTGCAATTTTCATAATCCTGTTTTTTAGTTGATACCATAAAAAAACCCGGAACAATTGTCCGGGTTTTTCATTTATTGTATTGATTCGATCAATTACATAACAACCCGGCCATTTCCACGGAAATAGAAAAACCAAAAGTTATAAAATGTAAAAAATCGTTTCATGTCTTACTTTGTTAATGCTAATGTACACAATGTTTTAAAACATGCAATATTTTTTTACGTTTTTCTAAATATCTAGCATTATCTTCGTAACCTATGTCCATAGAAGTTGCCAAAATCACCAAGTTTTACGGAGCACAGAAAGCGCTCAATGAAGTTTCCTTTTCCATACAGAAAGGAGAAATTGTTGGTTTCCTAGGGCCCAATGGGGCCGGGAAATCTACGATGATGAAAATCCACACCACGTATTTGAAAGCAAATGATGGGAAAGCATCGGTAAATGGTTTTACAGTTACCGAAGAAGACAAACAGGTTCAGAAAAGTATTGGATACCTCCCAGAGCACAACCCGCTTTACCTAGAAATGTATGTAAGGGAATATTTGGGTTTTAATGCCCAAGTTTACGGTGTCCCTAAATCTGAAGTGGACAAGGTGATCGAACTTACTGGCCTTACCCCGGAGGCACATAAACGTATCGAGCAACTTTCTAAAGGATACCGACAGCGTGTGGGATTGGCCAATGCACTTTTGCACAATCCGGAGGTACTTATTTTGGATGAACCCACCACGGGATTGGACCCCAACCAGCTTATCGAAATTCGGGAACTCATTAAATCGGTTGGAAAGGAAAAAACAGTGCTTTTATCTACTCATATCATGCAAGAGGTGGAAGCCATATGCGATCGTGTGATCATTATTAATAAAGGTGAAATTGTTTTAGATAAATCTTTGAAGGAACTCAAGGATGGTAAACAGCAAATTGTGGAAGTGGAATTCGATTACCGAGTGGAGGAAGTTGCCTTACAACGTTTAGGGCATATAGACAAGGTTGAAAACATCCAAGGATTTGTATACCATTTATATTTTAACACGGAAGAAGACATGCGCGGCAAGGTATTCGATTTTGCGCATGACAATGGACTGAAGATTCTTCAGTTACATCAAAAAAATACAACGCTGGAAAAGCTGTTTGTAGAACTAACTAGTCTTCAATAATTAATCGTCCCGTGTAGAATTCTTCAACGGAAACAATTACCGGTCGGTTCTTCGCGATCACATCTCCCAAACTTCTTATTTCACCCTGAATGGAATTGATAGGATGCACAATCATCTTCTGGGTACTTCTGTGAAAGATATTGAGATCTTCGATAAAGAAATTCTCTGCCTCAACACGGCTATCTCCATCAAAAAGGTTAATGTTAGCCTCTTCTGCTGTTCCGCTTAAAAAGAAATTGGACAGACCACTTGCGGCGATATTCAAAATTCCTCCTTCAAACTGAATATGGAAATCCCCATCGATATGAAATTCGTCCTCGTTATCCTGGTCTTCAGAAATTAAGGTAAGTTCCGGATAGGTAATGACCCCATCGCTTAAAACTGCAAGCCCAGAGCTATTTCTAATTTCAGTGATGTTGGGTGCTGTTACAAATACTTTTGTTAAGCCGTAATCCCTAACTAGGTTACAACCGTTGTCATTCTTAACACTCAACAAATTATTGCGTGATTCCACGACGATGTCATTCAGTAAATTCTCGCCGGTTTCCACCACCACTTTTTGAAAGGGACCTTCTTTAAATATGAGCTGAACACGTTCGCGAACCAATATTTTCTCAAAAGGAAGTACTTCAAATTCTTCCTGCACAATATCCCCAGCTGCCTGAAAGCAATTGAGACCATCTTCGCTATCGCAGCCCAAGAAGAGAACCGCTATCAATATGCATCCTAAGAACTTTTTCATAATCGTACTCCTATTCCAAATTCAACACCTTCAGCTTTTGCCCAGTGGGCTTTCACTGTTACTATCGCAAACACATTGTCTTTATAAACATAGCGCTTTAGTCCTAATCGATTGTACCATCGATTTTCGAAATCATAGGGCCAATAAACGTAATATCCGATTTGGGAAACAAAAGACGTTTTGTAAAAGTTAAGTTCGTGCCCCAAAAATATCCCGGCTCTTCGGTAATCTTCATCTCCGGTTAAACCTTCTTCAGGAAAAGCAACGGATCTATAGTAGATAAACTCTTCCAAAAACTTCGAGTCGAAGTAGTCTACCCCCAATTGCACCGTACTTTTATAGTTGATGCGTTTGTCCGCATAAGCAGAAACAGCCCAAAATGGGAACTGGCCCTGTCCTACAACATCACTCTCGTTCCATCCGTAACGGAATACCAAGTTGTACTTTATGCGCTCTGCATGACTGGAACTTGGACCATCATCGATCTCGATATAATCGGGAAAGTTTTCGTGATCCAACAAGTAGCTCACCCCTGCATTGAAAGCCCATGTATTGGTACTATTATTAGGTGCTCTAAAGTTGGCATTACTGTAGTGGATAAGACTAAAACCAGCGTGAACACCCAGCCCTTGCCAGATGTTTTCCTTTACGTAGTTCAATTTCAGGAATGTCGTACTCAGTAAATCTGAACCAAAAGCATTGTTGAGGAAATTGGTTTCTGGATCATACGGATTGGTCGCATAGGCAATCCCCTGTCCCATTCTGAAGACCAAATTTCGATTCAGGAAATACCAATTCATATGAGCATAGAGACTGTAGTTTTCCCCCAATACCGGATTGTTGAAATCCTGATAAGCAAAGGTGAATCCCCAATCAGGATAGTTGTACCTTCTTTCTACTTCCCTAAAACCATAGGTTTTTCTATTATAACTAACCACTAGACCTTGAGGGTGTTCTGTAATAAGGTGTGCGATATCCGGATTGTGTTCCAAAATACTGCCGTAGAATACATCGGCTTCAATCGCGAAAGGTCTTTGCGGCTTATTCTGAGCATGTACCATCACTCCCAGCAACAGAAAAGCTATAACGAAGAAAGTTTTTCTCATAATGATTCGAATGGCGCAAATATACACTAATCTTGAAAAATTAAGCGCCCCGTATAAATTTCTTCTACGTCAATAATTGGAGGCCTGTTCAGGGAAATAATATCGCCCGTTCCCCGAATTTCTCCGCGAATGCGTTCCTGCGGATTTACGATCATTTTATTACCACTTCTGTGAAAGACCCTAAGATCGTTTATGATAAGATTTGGGCCTTCAAAACGGGGTACTTCATCTTGAAAGGTTAGATTGGCCAGATTGGCAAAACCGTCTATATAAAATCCGCTGAAGCCATTAGCATCTACCAGGAAATGATCGCAATCTATAGTCAATGTAAAATCCCCACTTTTTCTGGAATCCGCGACACCACCTGATGTATTGCTAATCAATTCCAAAACAGGAAAGTGCAGCACTCCTTCGCTCACCACATTAAACTCACTACTGTTTCTAATTTCCGTTAGCACAGGTGTAGTAACGATCGCTTTGGTGATCCCAAAATCCCTCACGAAATTACATCGGTTATTATCCTTTACCACTAAAGTTTCACCTTCCACATTTACGGTTACATCATTGAGAAGGTTTTCTCCGGTTTCGATCAAAACTTCGTGTGTATCCCCTTGTCTAATCACCAGCGAAACATCATCCTCGATTCGTATTTTGGAAAATGCGGGCACCGAAAATTCTGTAATAATCATGTCTCCCTTGGTCTGAAAACAATCCAAGGCATCCTCGCTGTTGCAAGCACTAAAAAGAATCGTTATGAGCAAAAAGGTAATCTTCTTCATTTATAATCGTATTCCTATTCCAAATTCGATGGCTTCGGCCTTGGCGGCATGACTTTTTAATGAGGCCACACCAAACCACCGATCGGTTATATAATATTTTACACCCACTCGGGAATACACTCGAAGTTCAAATTCGTAGGGCCAATACACATAATACCCCAATTGGGTAGGTATCGCAACATCGCCCAAACGCAACTCGTGCCCAACAAACACCCCGACACGTTTATAATCTTCATCCCCATTCAACCCACTGCTCTCGAAAGACACAGAGCGGTATTCGATTTCCTTTTCCAGAAAGGTTGAAAAGAAAGCTTCCACTCCCAATTGTAAGGTGCTTTTGTAATTAAGCCGTTTATCGGCAAATGCCGAAACAACGGCAAAAGGGTGCTGTCCCAGTCCAATGATATCCCCTTCATTCACCCCACCACGGAACACAAAATTGTAGGTGATTTTTTCTGAATACTCTTGAGACGTATCAGTGCTTGCCCGATAGGCAATCTGCCGATCGGTATCGAAATCATAGTTTAATCCCAAGGTTGCTGCGACGACATTGGTGCCGGTATTGGGTGCTTTAAAATTTCCGTTGGAATAATGGATTAATGACAATCCCAGCTGAAAGCCCAGACCATTATAAACCCGCTGTTTCTGAAAATTCAATAAAAAATAAGTCGACGACAACAAAGAACTCCCGTATGCCGCATTTTTGAAATTGGAGTCTATATCGAACGTATTGGTGGTGTATGCAATTCCTTGGCCTACACGAAACTGCAAATGACGTTTGAAGAAATAGAAATTGTAGTGCCCATATAGTCCAAAGTTCCTTTCAAGGACCTCAGTATTGAAGTTTTGATAGATAAAGGAAGCGCCCCAATCGGGATAGTTGAATGCTTGTTGCCAGTATTGATCACCCGTTGTCCTCCGGTTATAGGATAGGATAAGACCACTCGGTTGATTGGTCACCAAATGCGCCACATTCGTATTATGGCGAAGCATGGTTCCATAATAATACTGGCTATCCCAGTAACTCGTATCCCTATCATCCTCTTGTGCAAAAAGTGTCCAGGGGAAAAAACACATTAGCATCACATACCGCAACATGCGGGTAAAAATAAGAATTTAAAATATCTGCGAGGCTATGGCCTTGATATTATCACTTTTTCCCATAGAAAAGTAGTGCAAAACAGGCACTCCCGCTGCAATGAGTTCTTTACTTTGGGCAATGCACCACTCTATTCCCACCTCACGAACCGCTGCATTATCCTTGCACTTCACTACCGACATTATGAGCTCGTCGGGCAATTCTAAACTAAAGCGATGCGGAATTAAATTGAGTTGCTTTTTAGTGGCAATGGGCTTTAAACCGGGTATAATGGGAACGGTAATCCCCTCGGCACGGCATTTATCCACAAAATCGAAATAGCGTTTGTTATCGAAGAACATTTGCGTCACAATATAGGTGGCTCCTTTTTTGATCTTCTTCTTCAAAAAATGAATATCACTGTCCAAACTGGGTGCCTCCATATGCTTTTCGGGATAGCCCGCCACACCTATACAGAAGTCGGTTTGGGCTTGGTTTTGAATTTCTTCATCAAGATATAAACCGTGGTTCAAATCAGAAATCTGACCTACCAATTCACTGGCATAATTGTGACCTTCCTTTTCCGGTGAAAAATAGGTTTCGCTCTTTACCGGATCTCCCCGCAAGGCCATGACATTATCGATGCCCAGAAAATTGAGATCGATGAGAAAATTCTCCGTGTCTTCCTTGGTAAATCCACCGCATAAGATATGCGGAATGGCATCGACATTATACTTGTTCTGAATGGCGGCACATATCCCAACCGTTCCTGGGCGTTTACGCACAACCTGTTTCTGCAACAAGCCATTATCCATTTCCTTGTAAACGTATTCTTCCCGATGGTAGGTAACATCGATGAATGGAGGATTGAATTCCATTAAGGGATCAATACTTTCGAAGATGGAGGTAATATTTTGTCCTTTCAATGGCGGTAGGATTTCAAACGAAAATTGAGTCTTTCCATTCGCCTTTTCTATGTGTTCGGTAACTTTCATTTAATCTGCAATATTGGTTCGAAGCCATTTGGTGGCTTCTGCTTCGGTTATGCCCTTTCTTTGGGCAAAATCTGCGATCTGATCTTCTTTTATCTTCCCTAGTCCAAAGTATCGGGAATACGGACTTCCGAAATAGTATCCAGAAACGGAGGCTGCAGGCCACATGGCCAAATTTTCGGTAAGCTTCACCCCAATCTCATCTTCCACCTGCAATAATTCCCAGATGGTCAATTTTTCTAAATGGTCTGGACATGCAGGATATCCCGGAGCGGGGCGTATCCCTTTGTACTCTTCTTTTATGAGTGATTCGTTGGAAAGGCTTTCTTCACTGGCGTATCCCCAATGTACCTTCCTAACCTGTTCGTGCAGGTACTCGGCAAAAGCTTCGGCCAAGCGATCGGCCAAGGCCTTTACCATAATACTGTTGTAATCGTCGTTTTCTTTTTCATAGGATTGGGCGAGTTCTTCCGTTCCAAATCCTGCTGAAACGCAAAAACAGCCTATATAATCTTGCTTCCCAGATTCCTTGGGAGCCACGAAATCGGCTAGCGCTAGGTTGGGTCTTCCTTGGGCCTTCTTACTTTGCTGTCGTAAGGTTCTGAAAAGATATTCTTTGGAATCATGTTGAACTGAAATGTCATCCTCATTCACGGTATTGGCTTCAAAAAGACCAAAAATAGCTTGGGCTTTCAATAGTTTTTCATCTATGATTTTCTTAAGCATATTCTCCGCATCCAAAAAGAGATCGGTGGCTTGCTGCCCCACCACTTCATCCTCAAGGATATTCGGGAATCGACCATGTAAATCCCAACTTCTGAAAAAGGGAGTCCAATCGATGTAATCCTTCAATAATTCTAAATTGAAATCCTCCAGTTTTTGAATGCCCAATGCATGGGGTCTTACAATATCAGCTTCTTTCCAATCTATTGGGTATTTGTTGGCACGGGCCTCCGTAATACTTACATAGGTCTTCGTTTTTTGACGATTCAGGAAACCTTCCCGGAAATTGGCATAATCTTTTTTTAGCCCATGGATATAGGATTCCTTTTTGTCTTTCTGAAGCAGATCGCCTACCACGGTTACCGCCCGCGATGCATCATTTACGTGAACAACCGCATGTTGGTATTGCGGATCGATCTTCACCGCTGTATGTGCTTTGCTAGTCGTTGCTCCTCCTATGAGTAAAGGAACTTCGAAATCCTGTCGTTGCATTTCCTTGGCTAAGAATACCATTTCATCCAAAGATGGTGTTATGAGTCCGCTTAAACCAATGATATCCACTTGGTGTTCTTTGGCTTCGGCAATAATCCTTTCCGGTGGTACCATCACCCCTAAATCCACAATTTCGTAATTGTTACAGGCCAATACCACAGAGACAATGTTCTTACCAATATCGTGCACATCCCCTTTTACGGTAGCCATTAGAATTTTCCCGTTGGACGAAGTTGCCTCGTCCATTTCTGCCGAGATATAAGGTTCTAAATGAGCGACCGCTTTTTTCATAACACGGGCCGATTTCACGACTTGCGGCAGGAACATTTTCCCGCTTCCAAAAAGATCGCCCACTACATTCATCCCAGTCATGAGTTCTCCCTCGATCACCTGGATGGGTTTTTCTGAAGCCAGACGGGCTTCCTCCACATCCTCAATGATAAATTGATCAATCCCTTTTACCAAGGCACGGGTAATGCGAGCTTGTAAAGGTTCTTGGCGCCAAGATAAATCAACAGTCTTTTCCTTTTTGGTCCCTTTTACGGTTTCAGCAAATTCCAATAGGCGTTCTGTGGCGTCGTCCCGGCGATCGAGCAATACATCTTCTACATGATCCAAAAGGTCCTTGGGAATATCATCATACACCTCTAAAAGAGCTGGATTTACAATGCCCATATTCATACCGGCTTCTATGGCATGGTAGAGAAAAGCAGAATGCATGGCTTCACGCACCGTATTATTTCCCCTGAAACTGAAGGAAACATTACTAACCCCACCACTCACACTGCAATGAGGTAGGTTTTCACGCACCCAACGGGTTCCCTCGATGAAATCGACAGCATTCTTTCGGTGCTCTTCCATCCCTGTGGCCACCGGAAATATATTGAGGTCGAAAATGATGTCTTCTGGGGCGAAATTCACCTCATCCACCAAAATACGATAACTTCGTTCTGCAATTTCGATTCTTCTTTCATACGTATCGGCCTGGCCCACTTCATCGAAGGCCATTATGATGACCGCGGCACCGTATCGCTTTATCAATTTCGCCTGACGAATGAATTCATCTTCACCTTCTTTCAAGCTAATGGAATTCACTACACATTTGCCCTGTACCACTTGAAGTCCCGCCTCTATGATGTCCCATTTGGAACTATCGATCATGATTGGAACCCGGGCGATGTCTGGTTCAGCAACAACAAGATTCAGAAACTTGACCATGGCTTCTTTCCCATCGATCAAACCATCATCCATATTTACATCGATGATCTGCGCTCCGCCTTCTACCTGATGTCGTGCAACGACTAATGCCTCTTCAAAATTTTCTTCTTTAATGAGTCGTAGGAACTTTCGTGAGCCCGCCACATTAGTGCGCTCCCCCACATTTATAAAATTGCTTTCGGGGGTAATGATTAAAGGCTCTAGGCCTGATAATTTCAAATATCTTTTCTCTGTATCCATGAATGTTACTTTCAAAAAGGTAAATTCTTCACATCTATATTCCCACCTGAAAGTATGATTCCTACTTTCTGATTTCTAAATCGCTCATTTTCCCTTAAGAGCGCCGCAAAGGGAACCGCACAGGAAGGCTCGATAATGATTTTCATCCGTTCCCAAATCAATCGCATGGCAGCTACAATTTCATGCTCCTCCACACGAATGATCTCCGACACCAATTCCTGAATGATGGGAAAGTTTTTATCCCCTAAATGTGTCCTCAATCCATCGGCAATCGTATTCGTTGTTTCGTTGGTTTCAATCTTTCCAGATTCCAGGGAACGGTAAGCATCATCTACATTGAAAGGCTCCCCACCAATAACTTTACAATGATTCCCGTAATAATGTGCTGCCAATGCAGTTCCTGCGATCAATCCACCTCCACCAAAGGGTGTCATGAGTATATCCAAATTGGGTTGATCTTGCAATAGTTCTACGCCAGCAGTGGCATTGCCCAAAATCACATCCATATCATTGGAGGGGTGCAAGAACGTGGCCCCTGTTTTTTCCTGAATTTCCTTGGCAGTGGATTCCCGTGCAGCCAAGGTAGACTCACATTCAGTAACAATACCCCCATAATGGGCTACTGCCTCTTTCTTTACGGAAGGTGCATTTTTCGGCATCACAATATGAGCCGTAACCCCTAAGTTCTTGGCGGCCAAAGCAACTGCCTGCCCAAAATTTCCTGAAGAATGGGTCACAACACCCGCTTGTTTTTGCGCCGGGGATAAATTGCCAATAGCGTTGAGTGCCCCGCGCATTTTAAAGGCACCCATCTTCTGAAAGTTTTCGCATTTAAAGTATACCTCACACCCGGCCAGATCATTCAAAAGGGAAGATTGCAAAACGGGTGTCCGGTGTGCAAAGGGCGCTACTTGTTTACAAGCGGCTTCGATATCATTTTTGTCCACTATCATAGCGCAACGGGGATTAATGGTCTTGGTTGGTATTGCTGAGCCAACTGTGCTATGGCCTTGATGTGGGGTGGCGTCGTTCCGCAGCATCCCCCAATAATATTGATGAGCTTTTTATCGAGGTACTCCTTGATCTGAGCAGCCATTTGTTCAGGGCTCTCATCGTACTCCCCAAATGCATTGGGTAGACCTGCATTGGGATAGGCCGAAACGGCAAATGGAGTACGATGTGCCACTACTTCTAAGTGTGGTGTTAGCTGTTTGGCCCCTAAAGCACAATTGAAACCTACACTTAAAATGGGAATATGGGATATGGAAATAAGAAAGGCCTCAGCGGTCTGACCCGATAGGGTTCTCCCAGAGGCATCGGTTATGGTACCACTTACCATAATAGGAACATCAATATTGCGTTCCTCCTTGACTTCTTCGATGGCAAAAAGCGCAGCTTTTGCATTCAAGGTATCGAATATGGTTTCTACCAATAGGATATCTGCCCCACCATCCAATAAAGCTTCTGCCTGTTGTTTATATGCCTTCCGCAACTCATCAAAAGAAATGGCGCGAAAACCAGGATCATTTACGTCTGGTGATAGGCTTGCGGTTTTATTAGTAGGCCCCATAGCACCTGCAACAAATCGAGGCTTATGGGGTTCTCTTTGGGTAAACTCTTGAGCGACCTGTTTAGCGATCTTGGCACTTTCAAAGTTAATCTCATAGACCAAATCCTGCATGTCATAATCGGCCATAGCAATAGTAGTTCCTGAGAAGGTATTGGTCTCGACAATATCTGCTCCAGCTTCGAAGTACTTGGCGTGTACTTCGGCGATTGCCTTGGGTTGGGTAAGTGACAAAAGGTCGTTATTTCCCTTAACGGGCTTATGAAAATCCTTGAACCGTTCCCCACGGAAGTCTTCTTCGGTAAAATGATACCGTTGAAGCATGGTTCCCATGGCGCCATCTAAAATAAGGATGCGTTCCTCCAGTGCTTGATATAATTTCTCTTGCATAGCAATTTTTTTCAATAAGTAAACTAACCTATTAAATAATACATGCCATCAAGAAAAGTAAGGGAAATTCGTTTGTGTTATCTATTCCAACTAAGGGATAGAATGTAGCACCTTCTTAGTAACAGATTGGCATCTGTAAGAGCTAAGGGTTGCTAAGGCTTCACAGGGTCTATTCCCTCCGCCTTTCTTGATAACATTTCAGTCTATTAATGAACTATGG
>JAHQVM010000134.1 GCA_019634365.1 Flavobacteriaceae bacterium
AAGTTCCTGAATCCCTTCAGTAGTATTTCTGTATCTAATTCAGCTGCGTTCAAATCTTGTACTTGTTCTTTTATCATTTTATTGAACTTGGGTCATCCAATTAAATTTATCTTCAATTTTTCCGGTTTTTATGGCATTGAGAGTATTATTCACATCCAATCCCACCGGACTTTCATCACTTACATGTATCGTTTCATCGCCCCATCCAATCTCTTGAATATAGGCAATACCCACTGCAGTTCCGGTTCCGAAGGCTTCTTCCAATGTCCCATTATCGGAAGCTTCCTTAATCTCATCTATAGTAATAGGGCGTTGTGTTACTTCAAAACCTTTATCCTGAAGCACATCGATCACGCTCATACGGGTAATTCCGTCCAAAATAGCCCCGTCCAAATTCGGTGTAATGAACTTACCTCCTATTTTGAAGAAAATATTCATGGTCCCTACTTCCTGAATGTATTTGTGCTCGTGGGCATCTAACCACAACACTTGGTCGTATCCTTTCGATTTGGCAATTTCGGTGGGGCGAATGGCCGCAGCATAATTCCCTGCTGCTTTGGCTTCACCAGTACCTCCTTCGGCCGCACGGATATACTTCTTCTCTGCCCACAATTTGATTCTTTTACTGAAGAAAGGCCCTGCGGGAGAAGCAATGATCAAAAATTTGAAACTGGTCGCTGCTCGCATTCCAATAAAAGGCTCATCCGCATACATAAATGGGCGTAGATACAATGCACTTCCATCTTGTGGGGGAATCCAATTGCGTTCTACATTCACCAAGGTTTTCAATCCTTCCACAAACAAATCTTCAGGAAATTCAGGCATTCCCATTCGGCGTGCACTGAAATTAAGACGCGCTGCATTCTTTTGGGCACGGAATAACATAGGGATTCCATCTTGAGAAACCGTGGCCTTCATTCCTTCAAAAATCGCCTGACCGTAATGCAAGGCCATGGCAGCGGGATGTGTTGGAATGTGGGATAATGGCTCTACCCTAGGATTGTTCCATCGTCCATCGTGATAATCGCAAATGAACATATGGTCCGTAAAGGTTCTACCCAGCGGAATATTCCCGAAATCCAATTCGGATACTTTGGAGTTTTCTACTGTGGTGGTTTTTATGGTGTCGATCGTTGTCATTTTCTTTTTGATATATGAATCATGAGACAAGAAACAGGACTCAATTGCCCAGACTATCTATGAATTTAGAAATCTTCTTTTGAATTATATTAATCTTGCTTTCAAGTTCTTCAAAACGTTTTTCTTCCACAAACCCTTGTCTGTAACAAATATTCAATTGAGTTTCCCACTCAAAAGCAGATCCCAAACTATGCTCTAAAAAGGTTACAAAGTGCTTTGTGCTCCGTTTGCTTGTACCTTCTGATATATTTGAAGCAATTGAAACTGCGCATCTGTTCATTTGTGTTCTTAATCCAAACTTTTCAAAGTCCGGTAGAGAAGCTGTGAAATGATAATTTTCATCAATCAACTCCATACTTTCAATCCAAATCTGTAATTTCTCAAAATTGTGCCTCCTCATTTAAATCCGTCTCGTTTATTATTTCAATTCACGATCTCTTGGTTCCAGTTTCATCCGTCATGATTCCAACTTCCTGTCTATGAATCTCGACTCCAAGAGTCTCTTATAATCTCAATCTTATATTTTCCTCTCAACACCAAACCGCTCCATCTCATCTGCAATCCTACGAAGGAAGGAACCTGCTAAATATCCATCTACGATACGGTGATCAAAAGAAAGAGATAAATACATCATATTTCTAATCTCGATAGAATCGCCTTCTGGGCGTTCCATAACCTCAGCTCTTTTCTTGATAATTCCCGTAGCCAATATCGCAGCTTCAGGCTGATTGATAATAGGAGTACCCATCAAACTACCAAACGTACCTACGTTACTAATGGTAAAGGTACTTCCTTTGGTATCGTCGCCCTTTAAATTGCCTTCACGTGCTTTGGTCACCAACTCATTGGTAGCAGCCGCCAACTCTTTTAAATCTTTCTTATCGGCGTCCTTTACTACGGGCACGATAAGGTTTCCACTGGGAAGGGCCGTAGCCATCCCTATATTGATGTTTTCCTTTACAATGATGTTCTTTCCATCCAAAGAGGAATTAATCATAGGAAAGGCCTTAATCGCTTTTGCCACACATTCTATAAACAAGGGCGTAAACGTGAGTTTCTCTCCGTGCTTTTCCTGAAATGCCACTTTATTTGCATTCCTCCAATTGAACATATCGGTAAGATCTGCCTCCACATACGCAGTAACATGGGGAGAGGTATGCTTACTGAATACCATATGATCTGCAATCATTTCCCGCATTCGGTCCATTTCTACAATCTTACCTGTTCCTTTGTCGAACTTAAGGTCGGGCACCTTGAAGCCAGAGGATTCTGCAACAGGTTGAGCAAACTGAAAAGGTCTTCCCTCTTCCATATAACTTGTTACATCGCTTTTTCGAAGTCGTCCGTCCTTTCCGGTTCCCGGAATACGGGCCAATTCCTCATAACTAATGTGATGTTTTCTGGCCATGCTGTCCACCAAGGGAGAAATGAATACATTTTCATTTACCTTGAAAGCTGTTTGGGAAACCGATTTCTTGGCTTTGGAAGTCTTCGCTGGTGCCGCAGATTTCTTAGTCGGACTCTCCGATCCAGCATCTTCCTGCTTCTTGGCAACTGCCTCGTCCGAAGTATTCAAAACTGCGATGGTCGCTCCCACGGCCACGATGTCTTTTACAGCCACTTTATGGCTTACCATGGTTCCAGCTGCAGGAGCAGGCACTTCATTGTCTACCTTATCGGTACCCACTTCGACCAAAATATCGCCTTCCTCGAAGGATTCCCCTTCTTGGACCACCCAGTTTAGGATGGTTCCTTCGGTAATGGACTCTCCCATTTTTGGGAGTTTAAATTCAACTTCTGGCATTGCTTGCTATTATTTTTCTTTTCTGAATTCTTCTAATGTTTGATAAAAATTTTCCTGTACGGGACGATCCTTCGGAATTTCCCTCAACGGTTCCACTTCTCGTAGACTTTCATGACAATCTGAAGGCAATTGCTGGTACAATCTGGTTCCAGCTGTTTTCCAAGCGATCATTTCATCCGAAACTTCCTTCACAACTTTCGCCGGATTCCCTACGATCAATTGTCGCTTTTCGAAAACGGTTTCCGCCTTCACAAAGCTCATAGCTCCTACAATACATTCATCTCCTATTTCGGCATCGTCCATGATAACACTGTTCATTCCTATGAGACAGTTTCTTCCCAAATTGGCTCCATGAATCACCGCGCCATGCCCTACATGGGCTCCTTCTTTTAGCACAATGCTCTTTCCGGGAAACATATGCACGGTACAATTTTCCTGTACATTTACACCATCCTCCAAAATGATCTCGCCCCAGTCGCCGCGGATGGCAGCTCCAGGACCTATATAACAATCCTTTCCGATGATCACATTCCCCGTTACCGCTGCTAGCGGGTGCACGAAACTTGACTCGTGAACTACAGGTATATGTCCTTTAAAACTATAAATCATAAATGTAAAATTTAAAACTGCGAAAGGGTTTAGGCCACTTCGAAGTGATGCTACTCTCCCTTTTCATTTTACATTTTTCGGTTTTCTATTATTACTTAAACCTCTTTAGGGTTTCTTTTGTGAAATCGGAAAGCACCAACCTACCGGAAATGACAGCTCTTTCGGCCAATAAATCATCCCAATCTTCGGTTCCTTGCCAGAAGATTTTCTTCATTTCGCGCATGGCTTCTGGATTGTAATTGCAAAGGTTCTCAGCAAATGCCTGAACGGCTTCGTCTAACGCTTCAGTCGATTCGTAAACCTGTGCAAACAATCCTTTTTGTCTTGCCCATTCGGCATCGTAAAAGGAATTGGCATCGATGGCTATTTGAGACATTCCTGTTAAACCCAATTTACGTTCCACGGCTGGGCCCACTACAAATGGGCCAATCCCCACATTCAATTCACTCAACTTAATAGAAGCATATTTTGTAGCCATACAGTAATCGGTAGCCGAAGCGACTCCAACTCCACCTCCAACGGTCTTTCCTTGAATCCGTCCAATGATAAACTTTGGGCATTTGCGCATGGCGTTGATGACGTTGGCAAAACCACTGAAAAACATACGCCCAGTTTCAGCGTCGTTGATATTGATAAGCTCCTTAAAACTGGCTCCTGCACAGAAGGTACGATCGCCTCCACTTTTCAGGATGATTACTTTTACCTCCTCATTATTTCCGGCATCGGTAATTGTTTGTGCCAATTTGGCCAAAATATCCCCCGGTAAACTGTTATGGGCCGGGTGAAAGAATTCTATGGTTGAGATTCCGTTTGCTATATGTTCTTTTACGTATGGATCGCTCATGTCTTTTATTCAAGGAGCAAGAATCATGAAACAGGACGATATCGTCTCGATTCTTGATTCCGGCGTCAATTAATCTATTAAGTTAAACTGTTCGAAGTGGTGATTAAGGTGCTTTCGCTCCAATAAATACCATTCGAATCTATTCAGTTCGCCAAATACCACATTCTTGGTTCTGGCCTCTGGGTTTTGTTTGAAATAGGCTAAATATTCTTCCCTAGCCTCTAACAATTTGGCTTTCGCTGAAACTAAATCTGGATGCTTGGCTTTGGTAATCTCCGATCGTTCGGCCAATGGGAAGTCATATCCCGATGGCATTTTCTTATAATTATACAGCGTAGCATGTACCTTCTCTAAAATCTTCTCTGGGGTAGCAATTTCAAAATCCTGAATCTCACCAGAAGCAATTCTATAAGTATACTCCAAATGCTCGACCATGGTTTGGGCGGTCATATTACCCCAATTCGGTTTGGCATCTTCGGTTAATTTAGAAAGGCATTCGTTTATCTTTTCGGAAGTCATTTCGGTAAAGGTAGTCTGCTTCTTCTGCACCATAGTTAATACAGTAACAATAGCCACCAATTCGTCATCCTCATCAAACACTTCCCCGTACCATTTTACAATTCCACTGGGTAATTCGGTCCCACGTTGTTCTCTATCTATTTTCTGTTTGCAAGTGAGACGTACGTAAATGGTATCGTTGTGATAAATAGGGCGCAGGAATCGGCAGTCTTCCAGTCCGTAATTTGCTGCTACTGGTCCTTTGTTAGGATAAACGAATAATCCCGCAGCAGCACCCAAAATAAAATATCCGTGAGCAGTGCGTTTTTCGAAAATACTTCCGTCCAAAGAAGTGATATCGGTATGCGCATAGAAATGATCCCACGTAAGATTAGCGAAGTTTACGATATCGCTATCGGTAATGGTTCGCTTATGGGTTTTCATGGACATTCCGGGTTCAATATCTTCCCAATGGTATTTGAAAGGATGTTGCTCGGCTTCCTTATAAGCACCCTTGGGCTGATAAATACCCGTCACCTCTGTTAAGGTTGTTGGGCTTCCTTGAACCGCACAACGTTGTAAATAGTGCTTTACACCACGCATTCCGCCCATTTCCTCTCCACCACCGGCACGACCAGGACCTCCATGTACTAGTCCTGGAAGCGGGGAACCGTGTCCCGTACTCTGTTTGGCGTTTTCCCTGTTCAGAATAAGGATACGTCCGTGATGGGAAGCCGCATTTACGGTATATTCCTTGGCGATTTTATCATCGAAAGTACAGATGGAAGATACCAAAGAACCTTTCCCCATTTGAGAAAGGGTAATGGCCTCATCCAAATTCTTATAGGGCATTAGGGTACTTACGGGACCAAAGGCTTCAGTAATATGAGCTGCTTCGTTTTTGAAAGGATCGTCTTCACGAAGCAATATGGGCTTTAGGAAGGCTCCTTTTTTAGCATCGGCTCCAATGGTTTCTACCTCATCAAGGTTTCCATACACAATATTGGCAGAGGCTGCAATCTTGGCCACTTGCTCCCTAACCGAATTTCGTTGCGCATCACTTACCAAAGCTCCCATTCGTACTTCCTTTAAACGAGGATCTCCAATAGTGACGCGATCTAATTGCTTACCAAGAGCGATCTGTACATCTTCCATCACATTTTCTGGAACAATGATCCTACGGATAGCAGTACATTTTTGTCCCGCCTTTACGGTCATTTCTTTTCGAACTTCCTTAATGAACAAATCGAATTCGGGCGTTCCGGGTACGGCATCTTCTCCTAAAATAGAAGCATTCAAACTATCGGCTTCCATGGTAAAGGGAACGGATTCCTCGATCAATTGCGGATGGTTCTTCAGCTTCCTTCCTGTGAAGGCAGATCCTGTGAACGTAACCACATCCTGTGACTGTACCGTATCCAATATATTTCGCGCCGTTCCACTAATTAATTGAATGGCGCCTTCGGGTAAAATTCCAGAAGCTATAATCTCTTTTACAACGGCTTCGGCCAAATAGGCCGTTTGCGGCGCAGGCAATACCACTGCCGGCATTCCAGCCATCCAGTTTACCGCACACTTCTCTAACATTCCCCAGACTGGGAAATTAAAGGCATTGATGTGTACAGCAACGCCTCTTTTGGGCACCATGATGTGATGTGCCATGAAGCGTCCACCACGGGATAAATCGATGGGATCACCTTCTACGTGATAGGGTTGATTTGGAAATAACTTCCGAAGGGAAGCGTTAGCAAAAAGGTTCCCGAATCCTCCTTCAATATCGATCCAACTATCGATTCTAGTGGCACCTGTCCTGTAACTCAGTTCGTAAAATTGTTCTTTCTTTTTGGTTAGGTACAATGCCAGTTTCTTCAGCATTAATCCTCGTTCCTGAAAGGTCATTTTACGAAGGGTATCTCCCTTATCCCTTCCATATTGAAGAATATCCGGAATATCCAATCCTTCCACAGTGACATTGGTAAAATGTTCTCCGGTTACGGAATCCAGAATAGGACTGCCTTCTCCTTGGCCGTCTAGCCATTGTCCTTGAACGTAATGTTGTGTTTTTTGCATCATTTTATAATTTCATAATCCTGAAACCTCTCGACTTGCACCTCCGCTAAAGCTTCAGCGGCACGTGGACGCTCGAGGTGACAAAATTGTTATGCGTTTACCCGTATGATTTGTCCATTGATTTTACCTTCCACACTTTTGGCATATCCGTTCACCACTTTATTCATGGAAACGGGATCGTGCCCAGGGAAGTAATCTTTATATTTTTCGAAAGCATCTTCTACCAATCCAGCAGATACTGAATTGATTCGAATGACTTCCAATTCTAAGGCCACTGCCTTCACAAAACTGTGAATGGCACCATTCACCATAGCGGCACTGGTGGTCATATCTACCGGATCATCGGCCAAGATTCCTGTGGTTAGAGTGATAGAGCCTCCTTTTTTCAAGTAATCCTTTCCAATTCGAACAAGATTTACTTGCCCCATCAGTTTACTTCTAATTCCGATGTAGAAATCTTCTTCTGAAAGGTTTTCAAACTTATCCCATTTAGCCTCTCCAGAAACGTTGACTATTGCATCCAGTTCACCAAGTTGATCCAAAGCCTTTTTGATGGAATTGGAATCAGAAATATCAATGGTAATATCTCCACTACTTCTTCCTCCAATAATTACCTCATGTTTTTGTTGGAAATAAGCTGTTACTTTCTTTCCTATGGTTCCGTTTCCTCCTATGACTAATACTTTCATCTTTTATAGATTCACATTTTCAATAATAGCGGCATATCCTTGTCCCACTCCAACGCACATGGTAATAAGCGCATAGCGCTTACCTCTTTCTTGCAGCTCCAGTGCTGCGGAATAGGCGATTCGAGTTCCGGTTACACCCAAAGGATGTCCAATAGCAATGGATCCACCGTTCGGATTGATTCTCGGATCGTCATCGTCCAAGCCCCATTCTCGAATACAAGCCAAGGCTTGGGAAGCGAAGGCTTCGTTCAATTCGATTACATCCATATCCTCCATCTTCAAACCGGCCTTTTCCAATGCTTTATTGCTCGCCTGAACCGGGCCAATCCCCATGATTCTGGGCTCTACCCCAACTACCGCAGAGCTTACGATACGAGCCAAAGGCTTTAAACCGTATTTCTTCACTGCCTCTTCTGAAGCTACAATTGTAGCCGCCGCACCGTCGTTCAATCCCGAAGAATTCCCGGCAGTTACACTTCCCCCTTCTTTTTTGAAAGCAGGTCGCAACTTTGCCAAAATCTCCTTGGTTGTGGTAGGCTTTATGAATTCGTCCTGAGCAAAGACAATAGGATCTTTCTTTCGCTGTGGAATACTAACGGCAACAATTTCCTTGGACAATCTTCCCGATTCCCTAGCTTTGGTGGCCTTCATCTGACTCCAATACGCAAAAGCGTCCTGATCTTCACGGGAAATATCATATTTCTCGACCAAGTTTTCGGCAGTATTTCCCATACCATCGGTTCCATATAATTCGTGCATCTTCTTGTTCACGAAACGCCACCCAAAACTGGAATCATACATTTTACTATCGTTTCCAAATGCCGAAGATGGCTTGGCGATTACGTAAGGCCCGCGGGTCATGTTTTCTACACCACCGGAGATAAACAGATCACCGTCACCAGCTTTAATGGCTCGATTGGCCTGAATAATGGCCGACAACCCGCTGCTGCACAGTCTATTGACTGTTTCACCGGGTACGGTGAAGGGCAGTCCTGCCAGCAGCAGCGCCATACGCGCTACATTTCGGTTATCTTCCCCTGCCTGATTGGCACAGCCCATAATAACATCGTCATAGGCTTCTTTGGGAATATTCGGATTCCGATCAACCAGTTCTTTGATTACGTGAGCTCCCAAGTCGTCCGTACGCATTGCACTTAGGGTTCCTTTGTAATTTCCAATAGGAGTTCGTACTCCGTCTATGATATATGCTTCCATTTTATATTTTCGATTGATGATTGACGATTTATGATATTAGAATTATAAGTTCTTCAATAAAAAATCGTCAATCGACAATTATAAATTATCTATTCTTCCCAGTCTTTACTGGTTCTATATACAACTCCTTTAAAAAGGGCTACTGTCTCTTCTCCTCGTTTCACTTCGATCACGTTAAAGCCCACTTTCTTTTTTTGCACATCGATGACCGCTTCAGCCGTTAAATAATCCCCAGCTTCCAAGGCTTCGATATGATTTACGCTGGTTTCGATAGAAACCGCATATTTTCCATGGGTATTCGCTGCAAATCCGAAAGCTGTATCGGCCAAAGAATAGCTAATGCCTCCATGGGCATATCCCATACTGTTCAGCATTTCGGGACGTACTGTTAAGGCCACTTTACAACGACCTATTTCGCACTCCAATATTTCAATCCCAAGCCATGTACTAAAAGCATCGAGGGAGAGCATTTTGTATGGTATTCTTTCTCCTAGCATTAAAAGAAAGTTTCATGGTTCTTATGCATCCTTCGCAACAACGGTGAACAACGGTATCGATCTTCATGATATTCGTCATACAGAGCATCCAATTTCTCCACGCACCAGTCGATTCCCTGCTCATCGGCCCAGGCCAATAATCCTTTCGGGTAATTCACACCCTTGGTCATGGCATTATCGATATCCTCTGCCGAAGCTATGTTCAAAAACAAGGCGTCGGCCGCTTCATTGATGAGCATCACCAACACACGATCGAATATCTTCTGCGCCAAGGCTACATCTTCTCTGGGTTGGGGTTTTTCTACACCTTCCTTATAATTGTAATATCCTTTTCCGGTTTTACGGCCTAAATACCCAGCTTCGCTCAAACGTTTTTGCGTAAAGGATGGTTTATATCGCGGATCGTAATAGAATTCTTTAAAAACGGTTTCGGTCACCGTGTAATTCACATCATTCCCAATAAAATCCATCAATTCAAAGGGTCCCATCCTGAAACCTCCCAAACTTCGGAGCGCCCAATCGATGGTTGCGAAATCGGCAATGCCTTCTTCATAAATGCGCAATGATTCCCCATAAAATGGACGAGCCACTCGATTTACGATAAATCCGGGCGTATCTTTTGCTAATGCAACTGTCTTCTTCCAACTTTCGATGGTTTCCATCACCACTTTAGTAGCCTTATTTGAAGTCTGCACTGCAGGGATCACCTCAACCAACCTCATTAAGGGTGCTGGATTGAAAAAATGAATCCCAATACAACGTTTTGGCCTTTTTAGGGATGCCGCTATAGAAGCAATAGACAAGGAGGAAGTATTGGAGGCAATGATACATCTTCTTGAGACATAACTTTCCAACTCCTGAAACACTTTCTTCTTAATGTCTAAATTTTCAACAATGGCTTCTATAGTAAGATCGGAATCGGAAAGGTCTTCCAACGAATGCACATAGCTAATGTTTCCTTCAATTCTATTTTTCTCATCGGTATCGATACGACCCTTCTCCACCAAACGGTTCATAATCTTTACTAAACTAGCC
>JAHQVM010000135.1 GCA_019634365.1 Flavobacteriaceae bacterium
CCAACCCGCGAGCTTTGCCTTCAGATTACTTCAGAATTGAAGAACTACGGAAAGTATGTGCAAGGATTGAATGTCGTAGCCGTTTATGGAGGCGCGAGCATTAGCGATCAGGCTTCAAAAATTAAAAAAGGGGCACAGATCATTGTTGCCACTCCCGGTAGGATGAAGGATATGATCGGTCGAAGAATGATCGATATCTCGAAAATTGAGTACTGTGTACTCGATGAAGCCGATGAGATGCTTAATATGGGCTTCTACGAGGATATTACAGAGATCCTTTCCCATTCCCCAGAAGACAAAAGTACCTGGCTATTTAGCGCGACCATGCCGAAAGAGGTATCAGTGATTGCCAAAAAATTCATGCATCAGCCAATCGAGATTACTGTTGGTACCAAAAACACGGGATCTGCCAATGTTTCGCATGAATATTATTTGGTAAACGCACGGGATCGCTACCAAGCCCTAAAGCGTTTGGCCGATATTAACCCAGAGATTTTCTCGGTAATATTCTGTCGTACCAAACGCGATACACAAAAGGTTGCCGAAATGTTAATCGAAGACGGGTATAGTGCTGCAGCTTTGCACGGGGATTTGAGTCAGAACCAAAGGGATTTGGTGATGAAATCGTTCCGTACCCGACAGATACAAATGTTGGTAGCTACCGATGTGGCTGCGCGTGGTATTGACGTAGACGATATTACCCATGTAATCAACTATCAATTACCCGATGAGATAGAGACCTACACCCACCGAAGCGGACGAACCGGTCGTGCTGGTAAGACTGGGATTTCCATGGTGATTGTTTCCAAGAGTGAGCAGCGCAAAATAAAGCGCATTGAGAAGATCATTAATAAAGAATTCGTTAAGAAAGACGTTCCCAACGGAATGGAGATCTGCGAAATCCAGTTGTTCCATTTGGCCAACAAGGTGAAGAACACCGATGTAAATGAAGAAATTGATGTGTACTTGCCTAAAATTAGTGAAGTGCTCGAGGAGTTTACCAAGGAGGAATTGATCCGTAAGGTTTTCTCGGTAGAATTTACCCGTTTCTACAACTATTACCGAAAGGCCAAGAACCTCAATGTAAGTGAAGGAAGCGTTGGCTCAGGTTCCGATCGTCCACCCAAGGAATCGGCGCGTTACTTTATCAATTTAGGACGTAAGGATGGTCTGGAATGGATGGATTTAAAGGATCTTATCCGTGAAATCACCCAATTGGGCAAAGATGACGTATTCCACGTGGACACTATGGACAGCTTCTCATTCTTCAATACAGAAGTCGACCAAATCGATAAGGTGATGGAAGCCTTTAAAGGAGTTCAATTCAACGATCGAAATATTGACATCGAAATCTCTACCAAAGGTCGAGGTGGTGGACGTGGAAGAAAAAAAGACGGACGTGGTAAAGGTGGATTTAAAGGAAAAGGAAGACGCGGCGATGATCGTGGTGGAAAATTCCGTGGAAAAGGCGGTAATGATCGCGGTGGAAAATTCAAAGGAAAGAGTCGCCGAAAGAGTGATCGATCCAATGACAAAGGAACGGGCGGCAGACGAAGAAGGCGATAGTATTTGCTTCTTTTCTGAATGATTTTTTTGGCTTAACGAAACTTTGGCAAGAAATTCGCGTCTAAATGATTACTTTTAAGCCCAATTAGTTGCTATGAAAAAAGCATTTTACCTACTTGTAATTGCATTGCTACCCTTAAGTCTTTTCGCCCAGGAAGGTGAAACGATAAATGGGGTGGTGCTGAATGACGCCAATGATGCTCCCCTTGAAAATGTGAATATCGTAAACCTGAATCAGGTGATCGGTACAACCTCCGATAAGGAAGGGAAGTTCGCATTGCGCGCAGCAGTGAATGACACCCTTTATTTTTCGTATTTAGGTTTTAAGTCCATCCGAGTACGGGTGACCAACGACTGGATGAAGTTTGGGGAAGTAAAGATTAAGATGACCGAGTTGGGTATTGCTTTGGAGCAAGTGGTAGTGCGGCCTGTGGAGTTAACCGGTTATGTGGAAGTGGATGCGAAATTGATTCCTATTTACGATGACTACCGCTATCGTATTGCCGGACTGGGAGGTGGTTATGAAGGAGGACAATCGCAACCCGGTGCCGTTTCCAAGGTACTGAGTTCGATATTTAATCCCGCCGATTTCCTATATAATGTCTTTGGTAAACGGCCCAAACAGATGCGGAAATTACGGAAGATGAAAGAGGACGATCAAATCCGTAATCTGCTGCAATCCAAGTTCGATAGGGAAACCTTGATGGCTGTACTACAGTTGGAGGAGAACGATATCGATGAAATATTGGGCAATTGTAATTACTCCAAAGGCTTTATACAGACGGCCAATGATCTTCAGATATTGGATGCCATAAGTGATTGTTACGAGCAGTACCGGGTACTGGCAAGGGACAAGAAGGGCAAAGGATAATCATGTTACAGACGATAATTCATTATTCCTTGCATTTTTTAATGCCAGGTGTGATCGCCTATGTTTTCTTCAGAAAGGAATGGAAGAAGGCTTGGTTGTTGATGTTGGTTGCCATGCTAATTGACTTGGACCATTTGTTGGCCACCCCCATTTTCGATCCCAATCGTTGTAGTATCAATTTCCATCCGTTGCATACGTATTGGGCATTAGGAGCTTACCTACTTATGCTTTTCTTCAGAAAAACGAGGATTTTAGGACTGGGATTGGTGTTGCACATTATGGCCGATGCGATGGATTGTTTTTGGATGCACGTGAAGTAATATTTCCTTCAAATTTTCATACCTTTCAGTAGCCTAACCATCTACAGTTTTGAAGGAACTCATCGAACACCAACGCCACTTTTTCAGATCACATAAAACCAAGGATATTTCATTCCGTTTGCAACAATTAAAACGGTTAAAACGTGTCCTAAAATCCAATGAAGCATTGCTCTACGAAGCAATTTATGCCGATTTTAAAAAGTCGGAATTCGATACATTTGCTACCGAATTGGGCTTAGTCTATCACGATATCGATGACGCCCTAAGAAACCTGCACAAATGGTCCCGTAAGCAACATGTGAAGACCAATTTGGTCAACTTTCCGGCCAAAAGCTATGTACTTCCGCAGCCATTGGGAGTCGCCTTGGTGATTGGAGCCTGGAACTACCCTTATCTATTGTCTTTGGGGCCGGTAGTGGCTGCCATGGCTGCCGGTTGCACCATAGTCCTGAAACCTAGCGAAATTCCTTCAAATACTTCAGCAGCTATAAAGAAGGTCATTTCAGAACATTTCCCCACCGAATACTTTACCGTGGTCGAAGGAGGTATCCCCGAAACCACGGCACTACTGAAAGAGAAATTCGATAAGATATTTTTTACCGGCAGCACCTTTGTCGGCAAAATAATTTACAAAGCTGCCGCCGAACAGCTTACACCCGTGACCTTGGAATTGGGTGGTAAAAGTCCGGCATTCGTTGCCGAAGACTGTCATCTAAAAATGGCGGTGAAACGTTTGGTCTGGGGTAAGTTCCTCAATGCAGGCCAAACCTGTGTATCCCCGGATTATATTTTGGTGCACCGCTCTATCGAACAACGTTTCTTGGCATTGGCCAAAGCCGAAATCGAGCAGGAAAACCTGCGTGTTGAAAATGGGAATTACGTGCAGATCATCAACGATAGGAATGTGGAGCGCTTGGAAAAAATGATCGATCCCGAGAAGATTTATTATGGAGGCGACGTAGATCGTGAGAATCGCATTATATCGCCCACGATTTTATCCAAGGTGAGTTGGGATGACACCGTTATGCAAGAGGAGATTTTCGGTCCCATTATGCCCGTTTTGGTATACGATTCCTTGGATGAGGCTGTGGATCGGGTGAATGAATTATCGAAGCCACTTTCCTGTTATGTCTTCACCAAAAGTGCAAAAACCAAAAAGAAGGTTTTGAATGAAATTCTTTTTGGTGGCGGGGGAGTGAATGAAAATGTGGTTCACTTGGCCAATCCCCATCTGCCTTTCGGCGGGGTTGGAAACAGCGGTATGGGTAGTTATCACGGCGAAGCTGGGTTTAGGGCTTTTTCGCATTATAAGAGCATAATTGAAAAAACGACCTTGTTCGAACTACCCTTAAAATACTACCCTCATACCAATGGCAAGTTGTGGTGGATCAAACAATTTTTTAAATTTTAAATAAAAAGTGTCCCCTTGGGTGGACACTCATTCGTCTTAGCTATAGAAACTTTTAAAAACGAACAATTATGAAAGATTTTATGATGATTTTCATCGGAGCAGATTACGGAGATATCGGACTTTCTCCAGAAGAAATGCAGGTAAGAATGGGCAAGTGGTTTACTTGGCATGAAAAAATGGCTGCACAAGGCATCGTGAAAAGTGGTGAAGCCCTTACTGCTCAGGTACGCCGTATTTCGGGAAAGGAGCGCACCGTTACCGATCTTCCTTCTGCTGAAATCAAAGAACTAGTAGGAGGTTATTATGTGATCACTGCCAAGGATTTCGATGAAGTACAGGAGATTGCTCAGGACTTCCCGGATTATGATTTGGGAAGCACTGTGGAGATCCGTGAAATCATGGTTTTTGATCAGTAATGGAATCTAAACTCATAGACCATCTTTTCCGCCATCATTATGGAAAGATGGTCTCTGTATTAACCCGCATTTTCGGTCTCGCCCATATTGAGACCATAGAAGATGCCGTTCAGGATGCTTTTGTGAAAGCAACGGTTTCCTGGACACATAACATGCCCGACCATCCAGAGGCATGGCTTACCAAAGCTGCCAAGAATCGGGTGTTGGATGTCTTTAGAAAACTAAAGACCCACCAAAAACATGTTCCACAACTATCAACAGGACCGAGCGCCATTGCTCTCAATGAATTGTTTTTGGATACCGAAATTGAGGACAGCCAGTTACGAATGATATTTACGGCCTGTCATCCCAAACTGGATTCTAGGGATCGGATTGCCTTTGCTTTGAAGACTGTTTCGGGATTCAGTATTAAAGAGATTTCCTCGGCGCTGCTCACCAAGGAGGATAGTATTAAAAAGCGCATTCAACGGGCACGCAAGACCATTAAAGATAAAGACATTCGATTTGCGATTCCGCAAGGTAAAGATTTACCAGGGCGTAATGATAGTGTTCTGGAAGTACTGTACTTAATTTTTAATGAAGGTTTTCACTCCAACAGAAAGGATATGTTGGTGCGAAAGGATTTGTGTGGCGAAGCCCTTCGGCTTTGTCAGCTTATGCTGAAACGGGTAGATACCCGGTCTTCTAACGGGTATGCACTGCTGGCATTAATGTGTTTTCATGCGGCTCGATTGGACAGCAAAATGAATGATGACAATGAAATTGTGGATCTGCGGCATCAGGACAGATCGAAATGGCATTTTCCTTTGGTTAAACTGGGAAATTATGCCATGGTGAAAGCAGTTGAAGAGGAAGATTATTCTTTTTACCATTATGAAGCTGCCATAGCTTCGGAACATATAAAAGCCAAGTCGTTTCATGAGACGGATTGGGAAGCCATTTATAAGTGGTATGAAGCTTTATACGAGCTACAACCCAATCCCAGTGTATCTTTAAGTATTGTGATGACCCAAATACAGCAGGGTCATTTTGAAGCGGCACATGAACGGCTATTGCAAATAGAACCTGCAGATCTGGAACAAAGAGCGTATCTCTACTACGGAACGTATGCGGAATACTACCGACAGCAAGGACAAAGGGAAAAAGCGGTGTCCTGCATGGAATTGGCCATACTGGCGGTGAAGAACGATGCAGAGCGTGCCTATCTAGAACGTAAGAAGGAGTCGATGAGGGTGGAGTAGTGGTGTTCAGTTTTCAGTGGGCAGTGGCAGTTTTCAGTTGGCAGTGGCAGTTTTCAGTTTTCAGTTTTCAGTTTTCAGTTGGCAGTGGCAGTTTTCAGTAATGACAATAAAATTTTCAATTGAAAAAATTATTAACATTACCTAATGCTTAAACTTTTAAACGATTCAACATCTAAACAGTTAAACCACTAAACAATTCAACACTTAAACGATTCAACATTTAAACAACTCAATAGTTCAACGCTTAAACAACAAATAAAATGGCATACGATCAGTACACCGCAGACCGCATAAAGAACTTTTTGGAACACCGAAAGGTAGATTATTACGCCAAGGCCATGATGGGCGGCTTATTGTTCATGGTAGATGAAAAGATGTACTGTGGCATTCATTACGACAAGAAAAAACAAACCGATTTGTTGATGGCTCGAATAGGCGAAGATGCTGCTATTGAAGCCATGCAAAAGGACGGGTGCCATCCTATGGATTTTACGGGACGTCCCATGAAGGGCTATGTGTTCGTGACTCCCGATGGGTATGATAGTGAGGAGGATTTGGAGTATTACCTTCAGAAATGCCTTGATTTTAACCCTTTGGCCAAAAGGAGCAAGAAGCGCAAAAAGAAATAACAACCTTAGTTCAAAAACATTCGACATGAAAAATTTTACAATACTCATAGCATTCGTGCTTGTAACTGCGGTCTCCATAGGACAAAACCGCGAGAATACCTTAGGGTATGATCCCGAAAAGGGCTCACCCAAGGCCGATTTAGAAGCCATTGCTTGGATGGCTGGTTCCTGGAAAGGAGAAGCTTTTGGCGGCATCGTTGAAGAAGTCTGGACACCTCCTTTGGGCGGCTCCATGATGTGCGTGTTTAAATTGGTAGTGAACAATGAGATAGGTTTTTATGAGATCGTTACCATTACAGAGGAAGAAGGAACCTTGATGCTTCGATTAAAGCATTTTCATGCCAATTTAAAAGGTTGGGAAGAGAAAGATGAAACCGTAGATTTTAGATTGGTAAAGGTAGACGGTGACCGTGTTTACTTCGATGGATTTACTTTTGAACGTATTAGCGACAATGAAGTGAACCTCTATGTCATGATTAATGAAGGGGAAGGAAAAGCGGAGGAGGTGCAGTTTCATTATAAGAAGGAAAGTTGAATCACAAGCCATTGAGGCGACGTTTGCGAAAAAAGTCATAACTTTTACCTCTGAAATTATTACCTCTTTTCATGAAAACAATGACTTGTAAACAACTCGGTGGTGCCTGCGATATGGAATTTCATGCCGAAACTTTCGAACAAATGGCAACGCTTAGCAAACAACACGGGATGGAGATGTTTCAGAAAGGGGATCAACCTCATTTGGACGCCATGAAGGCCATGAAAGAGCTTTCTCAAAAACCGGGAGCCGTACAGGAATGGTTCGAGTCCAAGCAAAAGGAATTCAATGAGTTGCCTCATCATTTGTAATAGTGCTGTACCCTCTTAACCACTTATTTTTTCGTTCCCATATTTTATTCTAAATTTCAGTGAGCAAATTATTGCCTGCTTGGGCATGTTTTCTAATTAACCATTCATAGCACATGTACACCAGAAAAGTTTTCAAATTGAAGGATATGGCGAGATGGACGCGCTTCTCGACCTTTCTGTTCTTAATCATAAGTGGCATTACCGTTGGATTGTATCAGGTATTCGATCTGCACTGGCTTAAAATACCATGGACGCCCTTGGCCCTCATTGGTACAGCAGTGGCTTTTGTGATCGGTTTTCAGAATAATTCGGCCTATGGCCGCATCTGGGAAGCCCGGAAAATATGGGGAGGTATCGTGAACACTTCGCGAACCTTCGGGATGTTCGTGCAGGATATGGTCACCAATGAACATGCTGCTACTTCATTATCTTCAGAAGAAATCCTGCATGAAGTGAAGACGCTCACCTACCGACACATCGCCTGGATGACCGCTTTGCGATATGCGATGCGGGCCGAAAAACCC
>JAHQVM010000136.1 GCA_019634365.1 Flavobacteriaceae bacterium
GAATCCTGCCAATTCGTATGAACCATAGATAGCCGCAGCAAATAATATTACAGAAAGGAAGGTAGATTTCATACCAACTGCCAAACCAGCAATGATGTTGGTCGCAGCTCCTGTAGAGGAGTTCTGAACAATGTCCAAAACAGGTTTCTTACCTAAACTTGTATAATAAGCGGTTACCATTGAGATGAACGCTCCCACTGCCAATCCAATACATGCTGCGAAGAACACATTCATTGAGGCAACCTCTCTAGCTCCTTCACCAAAGAAATTCATGGTCATGGTTTCTGGCAACATCCAATCGATCAAGAAGTAACTTGCGATCAATGTAAGAACAATAGCCGTCCAGTTACCCATATCCAATGCTTTTTGCACTTGAGATTCCTTTGCATCGTTATTGGAAATCTTTACCAAAAAGGTTCCAAGTATAGAAGCTAAAATCCCAACACCTGCAATCACTACTGGCAATAAGATAGGCCCCATATTGTTAAATGCGTCTGTAAACTGAGAAGTGGTAGACATATCACGGATGACATAGTTTCCAAGTACCATTGCAGCCAATACCGTGGCTACGTATGAACCGAACAAGTCGGCCCCCATTCCTGCTACATCTCCTACATTATCACCTACATTATCGGCAATGGTCGCTGGGTTTCTTGGATCATCTTCTGGAATTCCTGCCTCAACTTTTCCTACCAAGTCAGCCCCTACATCGGCCGCTTTGGTGTAGATTCCACCTCCCACACGGGCAAATAATGCAATACTTTCTGCCCCCAATGAGAATCCGGCAAGTGCTTCAAGCACTACCGTCATATTGTTATAAAAACTTCCTTCATTGCCCATAAACTGGCCTACGAAGAATAGGAAGAACAAACTTAATCCCAATACTGCCAATCCGGCAACACCAAGACCCATTACGGTACCTCCACCGAAAGAAACCTTTAGGGCTTGCGGCAGACTGGTTTTAGCAGCTTCGGCCGTTCTCGCATTTGCTTCGGTCGCAATTCGCATCCCAATATTTCCCGCCAAGGCAGAAAAGACAGCTCCAAATATGAAGGCGGGTACGATCATCCAGCTAGTGGACTCTACCATAGTAGAAACGACGTACAACAATACGGCGGCGATCACAGAAAAAATTAAAAGCAAACGGTACTCTGCATTCAAGAAGGCAAGTGCTCCTTCTTTAATGGCTTTGGAAATACCTTGCATTTTTTCATTTCCAGGTGCCTGTTTCTTCACCCAGCTCATCTTTACAAGCATGAACAATAGTCCCAGGACTGAAAGTGCGATTGGTACGTAAATAATGTTTTGTTCCATTATAAGTTATTTAGTTATCAGATCTATTTGAATTTAGCGGGGCAAAAGTATGAAAATAGCGCAAAACAAAAAAGCAATAACCCTTAGGTTATTGCTTTACAAAGTTTTACTTCTGGAGCATTATCGAATACTTACATCGGTAACGGGAACATTACTTGCTCTAAAACGGTCGATACACTTCGCCACAATTTCTTTGGCTTTATTTACATCGCCCCAGCCACCTACATCTACCTTCTTCTCTTCCAAGTCTTTATACACCTGAAAGAAATGCTCGATCTCCTTGATAAGATGGGGATTCAATTCGGAAAGATCCTTAACGCGACTTGCAATGGGGTCACTAACGGGAACACAGATCACTTTTTCGTCCGGCCCTTTTTCATCGGTCATGTGAAAAACACCAATGGGCGCCACTTCGATCACACAACCCGGGAATGTAGGTTCTGTAACCAATACCAATACATCCAGTGGATCTCCATCCAATGCAAGGGTTTCTGGCACGAAACCATAGTCGGCTGGATACATCATGGAAGAAAATATCATACGGTCGTAACGGATTTTCTTCAGTTTAAAGTCGTATTCGTATTTATTTCGGCTTCCTTTCGGAATCTCTATCAATACATCGAAAGTGGTCACTTGATCTGCTGTCATATATCTTTTCAATTATAAATTCAATAAAAAAACACCCCTAAAAATGGGGTGCAAAAATACGAAATTAGGATGGTTTAATACGCCTAATTCAACTTTATTAAACTGTTAAACTACATTTCAAAATCATTGAAAATCAAAATGTTATTCTACAGCAATTCGAAAAATAGCTTTTTCACCCTCTTTTTGAACTTCAACGAAGTACATTCCGCTTGATAAAGAAGTGATGTCAATAGTTGTTGAGACGGGCTGCAAAATTTCCAATACCCTTTGTCCGATCACATTGATGAAAACCAAAGAATCGACTTCGGAAGAAAGATTCAATTGTGTACTTGCAGGATTGGGCGCTATTACAAAGTTCAGGAAAGCTGTATCATCCACCGACAATACAGGTGGATTCTGAATCGCTGCCCACGCCATTTGCGTGCCGGTAACGGCCGGAATAAGATCACCGATCAACGTCGTCGCTCCAGTAGTTAAATCTACTGTACGAACTTCCCCTTCGAAAACCCCGGCATTATAACACACCATATACATGATTCCAGAAGCGTCGTCCCATTCCAAATCCTGACCAAAATTAGCATCAAAACCTACGGGACCCAAAACAGTCGCCGCGCCCGTAGACGTATTTATACTATAAAAATTGTCGTCTACAACATCATAACCATACATTTCACCAGTACTGGTAATCGCAATTGAAATTGCACCCAGCATTCCAGTGTCACCCACTAACGTATAGCTCATACTACCTACATCTATGGTAGAAAGACTCGAGGTACTGCTGAAATCAGATGAAATTCCATACAAAATTCCTGTTGCGGGATCGAACTCCAGTCCATTCCAATCCTGTCCCGGTGGCGGGGAAATGGTCCCCATAGAGGTATACGTTCCTGTTGTAATGTCTATGCTATAAAACTCGCCTGTTGACAAGGTGAGTACATATCCCATGGTCAAGTTACTTGGGTCAATGTCCCCGGAGGATTCGAAATCCGATGTAGACAAAGAAGGTCCAATGGTATTGAATGTTGTGAGATCCGAAGGATCGAAGTTCCCAAATTCTGAGTTACTATTTTGTGCCCCATGGATAAGGGTTCCTCCTCCAAGTACATTGGTTTCGGAAGTATTGGTTTTTAAATACTCCCTTAAAACGGATTGCTCTTCTTGCGTGAAATAATGGGAAGGAGACTTTCCATTAGGCTCAAGATTGGCATATCGGTTTAAGAGATCATCGGAAATAGATTGGGCATTCACGAAAACACAACCCAGTACAAACAGGGCTGCAAAAAATAGAGGTCGTTTCATATCTTACTGATTTTTAGTTACATAAATGTATCGAAAAAACCGTAAAATGTGAGCATAAAAAGTTAAAAAGAAAATCCGAAGGCACCAGTAACCCCAAATTTTCGGGCACCTGGGTTGTCTAAATAATTCCCCCTAAAGTTGAAATCGATACGGAAAATCCTGAAGATATTGCCCACCCCAACACTCCATTCCCAATAGACCTCATCGGAAGGAGCCAAGACACTGGGAAGCAAAGGGCGGCCGTCTGCAATGGATTCGAAAGCAGGGCGGCTTAGATCGATATTGTCCTGAGAAAGCTCTCCATACACGGCACGGAAACCAATGATTTCACGGAGATTCAGTTTGCGCAATAAAGGCACTCTAGAGAAAATACGCCCCCCAAAATTATGCTGCATATGAAAAGAAGCATAGGTATCGCTCACAAACTCGTAAAAGTCCAGATTGGTAAAGGTGTTATAAATGCTGAAGAGGGTCTGATTTCCGGGAATGGGGCTTAACAAACTCAAGGGAACTGGATCGAAGGTTTTCCCCAATTCTACGGTCGTGTACATCCTCCCTAACCCACCAATGTTCCATGGTTGTGTGTATAAGGCCTGCAATCTAGAATATTCGAAATCGCCTCCTAAGATGCCTTTCAAGCCATAGCTGTATCCCAAATACATACTGGCAAAGTCGCCATCATTTATGATGGTCCTTTCTACACCATAACCCGATGTTTTCCGCTTGGGCGTATAGAAGAAACCGAGCTCTACTTCGGGCTGTTGTACCTCATTCTGAAGGTTCCCATCGCTATCGAAGTAGTCCAATTTAAAAGTTTCTGTAGCCGACTGAAGGGTTCTGTAAGATCCCGTAATACGAACATTGAAATTCTTGGCAGGCTCTAACGAAAATCCTACCGTACTTAGGTTGATCCGTGTAAGCCGATCATTGGCTCCAACCGATATAAGGGACGAGGAAGCCAAATTCCTTCCCAAAACATCATTGCTCACCGTTAAACTAGCTCCGGTCTGTTCTACATCTTTTCTATTCCCCGCAAAAACCGTAAGCCTCGATTTTCGATCCAATAGCCATTTTCCGGATATTCCATATTTAAAACGCTCATCCTTGAATCCATAGGCACCAAAAACCTCGAATCGCCAAGGATCATTCTGTCCAAAATAGGTCCGTCCACCCAGACGGATTCGCAAACCTTCGGCTTCATTAAAACCAAAGACGGAAAAGACGGGACCAAAGTCCAAGTTACCCACTTGGTAATATCCACTCGCTAAGGTAGCTCCAATATTGTAGAGAGACTTAAAACGTGGCACGGTTTTAAGTGTGTCCAACATCTTGTAAATACCCACCTCATCTTTGTTCAACTCCTCCATTCTATTGGACTCCCAAAACTCATCGGATCGATTGTAGATTTCTTCCCGGTACGGATCTACCTGTTGCCCATAAAATGCCTTCGGTTTTTCCTCATCGAAGGTGTAATTATCGTATAAGGTAGTGCGCTTTCCATAGATCCCCTGTGCTTTTTCTTTTTTCCGAAGTGAGAAGTCACTCAGAAAATAATCCCTTGTAATTAGGAATATGGAATCGTTCAAGACATCGAATTCCTGCTCAATATAAACTTCTCGTACCCAGTTAAGGTTGGCACTCTTTGAGGCTTGGAGATTGATTTCCTTGATCGCCCAGGTGGTGTCATTTACCCAGAAATCCCCTTTAAAGGTAAGTTCGTTCTTTCTCCTTGGGTAATAGACAATATTATAGCACCATTTATTATCGCGGTACGCACTATCCAACAATACATAGTTATAGACATCGATCCCTGTTCGGGATAATGGACTGGTGAAGGCCTTGTCGAAAAACTTCAGATAGTTATCATAGACATTGTACTCCTTATAAAGGTCTTTTACAAAAGCGATAAGGGTTTGGTTATTCTCGAAACCCGAGTTTTTATTTCCTTTTAGGATTTCCTTTTCCTCATTTAGAAGATTGTCTCCGTAGACTTCAGAAATAGCTTCGTTTATAAATATAGGTAGATAGGAGTTCCCAGTGATATTTGAGGTGTCGATCTGTTCCCAAACAAATTCCATCCCTCTAAATAATTTACTTTTAATGAGGGATGAATCGATGGTATTAAGGTCAAATTCTAGCTTTTCGTACTTGTCGTAATGATACTGTTTGAATTTCTTGACCCCGTTCTCCCTTCGATTTTCCCAAATCTTTCTTAGAATGGTGATGGCGGGATTGTCTTTCTTGGAAGTCTTTCCACTAAAAACGACTACTTCGTCCAACTCTGCAGCTTGCTCCTTCAAGACGATTTCCATCTTATAGGTCGTCCTTTTTTCTAAAGGAACCACTTTCAATTCATATCCTACAAAGGATACCCATAGCGCATCATGAAATTCTTCGCTCTCCAAATAGAAGCGACCATTCTCATTGGTAATAGTGCCTTCGTTCGAATCTTTAAAAATAACGTTGGCAAATGCGACAGGCTCGCCATACTCGTCCTTCACTTCTCCGCTCACCTTGGTTTGTGAGAATACTATGGTAGTAAAAAGTAGGGAAAAGAAGAGTAGTGTTTGCCTCATAGCAAGTCTAAAGGTGACAGATTTGGAAACGGAAATATCCTAAAAAAAGTGTACTTATTACTTATATAACACTTTTTTAACAGCCTTTACCACATCGTTACTGTTAGGCAACCATTCCGCCAATAAAGCGGGCGAATACGGCGCAGGTGTGTCTGCTGTATTGATCTTTTCGATCGGGGCATCCAAGTAATCGAAGGCCTGATTTTGTACTTGATACGTAATCTCTGTAGCAACATTACCGAAAGGCCAAGCTTCCTCTAAAATCACCAAGCGATTGGTCTTCTTTACAGAGTCCAGGATGGCTTTATGGTCCATAGGGCGTACTGTGCGCAAATCGATGATTTCACATTCAATGCCCTCCTTGGCCAACTCATCTGCTGCTTTATACGCTTCCTTAATAATTTTACCGAAAGACACGATGGTAACATCCTTACCCTCGCGCTTGATCTCTGCCACACCAATGGGTATAAGATATTCGCCTTCTGGCACTTCCCCTTTATCCCCATACATTTGCTCACTTTCCATAAAGATTACAGGATCGTCGTCGCGAATGGCGCTTTTCAACAAGCCCTTAGCATCGGCCGGATTGCTAGGCACCACTACTTTTAATCCCGGACAGTTGGCATACCAGCTTTCGAAAGCTTGGGAGTGCGTAGCTGCCAATTGACCTGCAGAGGCTGTGGGCCCGCGGAAAACGATGGGACAATTAAACTGACCACCGCTCATCTGTCGGATTTTTGCAGCGTTATTGATAATCTGGTCGATACCTACCAAAGAGAAGTTGAACGTCATAAATTCCACAATGGGGCGATTGCCGTTCATGGCAGATCCTGTAGCAATCCCTGCAAAGCCCAATTCGGATATGGGAGTATCGATTACGCGTTTGGGACCAAACTCATCCAACATACCTTTACTGGCTTTGTAGGCTCCATTGTATTCGGCAACTTCTTCACCCATTAGGTAAATGGACTCATCTCTACGCATCTCTTCACTCATTGCCTCACAAACAGCTTCTCTAAATTGTATCGTTTTCATAATATGTCTGAAATCTTGTTTTTAGGGAAAACAAAAATAACACTATTTCTTATTTCGAAGTAAATAAATTATGAAATGCGCACCCTGGAGTTACGCGAACGTTTTCGAAAGCCTAAGCAAGCTAATTCTCCTTCTTCGATTGTATCAAAAAAATACTATGCGTGCATAGGAAAATTCATATTATAGTTGTATCTTCGTCACCCGAAAAAATTCAATCAACATTACATAAAATCCGATATGAAAATATTAGTCTGTATTAGCCACGTACCGGACACCACATCCAAGATCAATTTCACTGACGGAGACACCAAATTCGACACCAATGGAGTACAATTTGTGATTAATCCCAATGATGAATTTGGACTTACCCGTGCCATGTGGTTCAAAGAAAAACAAGGGGCTAGCGTACATGTAGCCAATGTAGGAGGACCCGAAACAGAACCTACCTTAAGAAAAGCTTTGGCCATTGGAGCCGATGAAGCCATCCGCGTGAATACAGTTGCTACCGATGGTTATTCTGTTGCCAAACAACTTGCCCATGTGGTGAAAGAAGGAGGATACGATTTGGTGATTGGCGGAAGGGAATCCATCGATTATAATGGAGGAATGGTTCCCGGAATGATCGCCAAGCTTACCGGTGCCAACTTTGTAAACACCTGTATAGGTTTAGAAGTGGAAGGAAACAATGCGACTGCTGTGAGAGAAATCGACGGTGGAAAGGAAACTTTGAAGACTGCATTGCCCTTGATCATTGGAGGACAAAAAGGGTTGGTAGAGGAAAGTGATCTTCGTATTCCGAACATGCGTGGAATCATGCAGGCAAGAAGTAAACCACTTCATGTAAAGGAACCTATCGAAGCTGCTGCCGAAACTCAAACGGTTTCCTTCGAAAAGCCAGCACCCAAAGGTGCCGTTAAATTGGTCGACAATGTAGACGACCTAGTTAATTTATTACACAACGAAGCTAAAGTGATCTAAGATATGTCAGTAGTAGTATATGCCGAATCCGAAAACGGAAAATTCAAGAAAATAGCCCAGGAAGCAGTGTCTTATGCCAAAGGAATTGCCGACATGATGGGAACACAAGTAACCGCTGTTACTATTAATGCTGGAGACACTTCAGAATTAGGAAACTTTGGTGCTTCCAAGGTGTTGGAAGTTAGCAACGACAGTCTTGCTTCCTTCGATGCCGAAGGATATGCCGATGCTGTGGCACAAGCGGCCAAGAGCGAAGGTTCTGAGGTTGTAGTGCTCACTTCGAGCGCAAATGGAAAGTTTATGGCTCCTTTGGTAGCCGTTAACTTGGAAGCGGGTTACGTACCCAATGCCACAGAATTGCCATCTAGCACTGCACCCTTTAAAGTAAAGCATAGTGTTTATACCAACAAAGCTTTTTCACATACTGAAATCAATACTGGGGTTAAAGTAGTAGGCCTTGCAAAAAATGCTTTTGGTGTAAAAGAAAATGGAGGTGCAGCAACTTCTGAAAGTTTCGACCCTTCCATTTCCAAGGGGAATGTAGCCGTAGTATCTGTAGATAAAGCAACCGACAAGGTAACTATTGCCGATGCCGAAATTGTAGTTTCTGGAGGACGCGGACTTAAAGGGCCCGAAAACTGGGGATTGGTAGAAGATCTCGCAGAAACATTGGGTGCCGCCACCGCTTGTTCAAAACCTGTAAGCGATATGGGATGGAGACCTCACAGTGAGCACGTAGGGCAAACAGGAAAGCCAGTGGCCTCTACCTTGTATATTGCTATTGGAATTAGCGGAGCGATCCAGCACCTTGCGGGCATCAATTCCTCCAAGGTAAAAGTAGTTATCAACAATGATCCAGAGGCACCTTTCTTTAAGGCTGCGGACTACGGAATCGTTGGAGACGCCTTTGAAGTGGTTCCACAACTCACCGAAAAATTAAAAGCCTTTAAAGCACAAAACGCATAATTTTTTAGTATTTTGTGCCTTGAAAAAGGGCTGTTTAAATAGGTATACCCCTTGTTTAAACAGCCTTTTTTAATACTACTAGCAATCTAATTGAATGTATGAGCCTCATTCGTCTTAACATAAAAGGCATTTCCTATAGTCAGACACAAAATGGAGCCTATGCCCTTATTCTCAGTGAGGAGGATGGCGAGCGAAAACTCCCTATTGTAATCGGTGCTTTCGAGGCGCAATCCATAGCCATTGCTTTGGAAAAAGAAATAAAACCACCGCGCCCTTTAACGCATGACCTTTTCAAGAATTTCTCCGATCGATTCGAGATCGTAGTGAAACAAGTCATTATCCATAAGTTGGTCGATGGGGTTTTCTATTCCAGTATTATTTGTGAAAGGGATGGAATTGAAGAGATTATTGATGCCAGAACAAGCGATGCGATAGCACTGGCACTTCGTTTTAAAGCTCCTATTTTCACTTACAAAGCCATATTGGATCAGGCGGGTATTTACTTAAAAACCCCTTCCAAGGATGAAAGTGAGCTTTCTGAGCAAGAAGAGGAAGTGATCGAAGATTTGATTTCGGGTGAGGACAAAGAAAAGGTTCGGGTAGTTTCTGAAGATTACACCAAATATTCCTTGAAAGAACTCAACCAAATGCTTGACGAAGCCGTAGTAAATGAAAACTACGAACGTGCCGCAGCCATAAGGGATGAGATCTCCAAACGCCATTAAAGCCTATGCGCAATACTATCCTATTTAGCTTACTCTTTTTATTCACCATAAGTTTATTTTCTCAAAACCTTGAAAGGACTTGGGAGTTTTCAAGCATTACCGATGCAGCGGGAACTTCCCTGTTTCCAATAAATGAAGCATCGGATCGTTTCACATTGGACAATGGGACTTTCACTTATAGCTTGGAAGCCAAAGACAATCTTGAGGCATCCGGGGATTATATTGTGCAGAACAATCTTTTGGTGCTGTTTTACAACCAACCCAAGGACACCATACGAAGGTACCGTATTACCCAAATGACGGACAGCACTTTGGTTTTTCAAGAGAATGGGGTTAGCTATGCCTTTGGCTCGTCTCAACCACTTACAACCGCACCAACTGAAACCACTACTGAAGATGCGGCTCAAATTATCGCATCGCAAGGTTTCTCATTGAACAATTTATGGCGAGGTTTGTTGGGAATGGCTGTCCTGATTTTTATAGCATTTCTGTTTAGTGCGAATCGTAGAGCCATTAATTGGAGAACAGTTGGTATTGGATTGGCTTTTCAATTAGTTATAGCTATTGGCGTACTTAAAGTACCATTCGTCCAAGCTATTTTTGATGGAATAGGGCGAATTTTTGTTGTCATTCTTGACTTTACCCGAGCCGGAAGTAAGTTCTTATTTGAAGGGCTTGTGGTCGATATGGATACTTTTGGGTTCATTTTCGCTTTTCAAGTATTGCCTACGATCATCTTCTTTTCAGCACTTACTTCTGTCCTGTTTTATTTGGGAATCATTCAGAAAGTAGTAAAAGCCTTTGGCTGGCTTTTGTCCAAACTTTTGAAAATTTCTGGAGCCGAGAGTTTAAGCGTTGCCGGAAATATATTTTTAGGTCAAACGGAAGCTCCACTTCTCATCAAAGCCTATCTGGAAAAGATGAATAAGTCAGAAATGTTACTGGTCATGATTGGTGGTATGGCCACCGTAGCGGGAGCAGTATTAGCCGCATACATTGGCTTTTTAGGGGGGGATGATCCTGAAATGCGACTTGTTTTTGCCAAACATTTATTGGCTGCTTCGGTCATGGCGGCGCCGGGTGCGATTGTAATATCAAAAATTTTGTACCCACAAACCGAAGAAATCAATACCGATGTAAAAGTTTCCTCCGAAAAAATAGGAAGCAACTTTTTGGATGCCATCGCCAACGGAACTACGGAAGGACTTAAATTAGCCGTTAATGTGGGTGCCATGCTATTGGTTTTCGTCGCCTTTATCGCCATGTTTAATTGGATTATTGGCGGTATTGGTGAAGTTACATCACTCAATGCTTGGATGGCAGAGAACACATCATACTCCAAACTTTCACTGGAGGCTATTTTAGGAACAATTTTTGCCCCTCTTATGTGGCTCATTGGCGTACCCAAAGAGGATATGATGATGATGGGCCAGTTATTAGGGATTAAGTTGGCTGCAAGTGAATTCATAGGCTATATCCAATTGGCTGAGTTGAAGAACGTTTCTAATGCCGCTCATCTTACGTATGAGAAATCTATTATTATGGCCACCTACATGCTCTGCGGATTTGCCAATTTTGCGTCTATTGGAATTCAGATCGGTGGAATAGGATCTTTGGCTCCAGGACAACGTAAACTGCTTTCCAAATTTGGAATGCGCGCATTATTGGGCGGATCCATCGCTTCCCTTATTTCGGCCACCATAGCTGGGATGATTATCGGTTAATCGTACTTTGAAATAAACCGTTAATAACTTATAATAAATCAGGCGTTTTAGGGTTTACAAACTACGAGGTGTTTTTTACATTTATCCATCTAATTATTTGATCGAAGATGAAGCAATACCACGACCTTGTTACCCATGTATTGGAACATGGAAATGAAAAGAGTGACCGCACGGGAACGGGAACCAAAAGTGTTTTTGGCTACCAAATGCGATTTGACCTCAGCGAGGGATTTCCTATGGTGACCACCAAAAAACTGCACCTAAAATCCATCATCCACGAATTACTTTGGTTCTTGAAAGGAGACACCAACATTCAATACCTTCAGGAAAATGGAGTAAGAATCTGGAATGAATGGGCCGATGACAATGGTAATTTAGGACCTGTATATGGACATCAATGGAGAAATTGGAATAGTGAAGAGATCGATCAGATAAAAGAAGTGATCCATACCTTAAAAAACAATCCCGATAGCAGACGTATGTTGGTGAGCGCATGGAATCCGAGCGTAATGCCAGATACCAGCAAGCCTTTTGCCGAAAATGTGGCTAATGGGAAAGCGGCCCTACCACCTTGCCACGCCTTCTTTCAATTTTATGTAGCAGATGGCAAGTTATCCTGCCAATTATACCAAAGAAGTGCGGATATCTTTCTTGGGGTACCTTTCAATATTGCCTCCTACGCCCTCTTCACCATGATGATGGCACAGGTATGCGGATACGAAGCCGGTGATTTCGTTCATACTTTCGGCGATGCCCATATTTACAGCAACCATATGGAACAGTTAGCGTTGCAGTTGTCCCGAGAACCGCGCCCCTTACCGAAAATGTTGCTTAATCCAGAAGTAAAAGATATCTTTGGCTTCACTTTTGATGACTTTACATTGATCGATTATGATCCACATCCACATATTAAAGGGGTGGTTGCTGTCTAAACATTAAAAACAAACCTACAATTATGAAAAATTTGCTTCTTATCGCTTGCCTATTTGTTTCCACTATTGGATTTTCACAAGAATGGGGTTCCGTAGATAAAAACAAAGTAACCATGAAAGAAATCGCTCCAGTTTGGCCAGGTTGCGAATCCAAGAGTGGTGCTGGCATCGATGCCTGTTTCAAGCAGAAACTAGCCAATCACATTGCGAAGAACTTTAAATACCCGGCAGACGCTTATAAACTGAATCAACAAGGTAGGGTTATTGTTGAATTTTACGTCACTGAAAAAGGCACCATAGACATAAAAAGTGTTACTGGAGGTACCCTTTTATTACAAGAAGAGGCCCGCAGAAACATTACGTTGATTCCAGTAATGGCAAAACCCGGTATGTTAGCTGGAAAACCTCGAGCCATTAAATACACAGTACCTATTACCTTTAAGACGGGTAAGTAATCGTTTTGAAATATACTATTGAAAAAAGTGCCAACGGTCGTTGGCACTTTTTTTGTGGATCAAAAGCAAAACCATCCTATGAAATTATTTCTTGGCCTTTTATTCAGTTTATTCTACTTACAAAATTCGTATTCACAACAAATCGAAACTCCGCCCCTTGAAGCAAGGGTCCCTTTTTCAATCGTAGAGAAAACTCCCATTTATCCTGGATGTAAGAATAATACAACCGTCGAAAATAAGATTTGTACAAGAGACGCGATTCACGACTTTCTTAAATTACATTTCAATAAAAACCTACTGCGACCCCGTCACAAAAAGGTTGGAATCCATTTCCTGATTACCAAATCCGGGGACCTGGCAGAAATATCGGCGGCGAATTCTTCCAGATACCTTGAAAAGGAAATCATCCGCATTGTTTCTCTTTTACCCAAAATGGAACCCGGTGAACACCGAGGGAAACAAGTTGGGGTACTTTTCGGAACCATTTTGGATTATTCGTCAAAGAAGAAGTCTTAACATATCTTAATAAAGTACAGCCTTAAGATTTTGTATCTTTAAAGTGTCGGCATAAATGTTGGCACTTTTTGTATGATTACCACCCAAAATTTAGTCTCACTTTTACTGGAGACTCGCGAACGGACCGAACTTTTATGTAAACCTCTTGAAATAGAGGATTACTGTGTACAACCCATCATCGATGTGTCTCCACCCAAATGGCACTTGGGACATACTACCTGGTTTTTTGAGGAATTCATCCTAAAGCGACATAAACCAGGATATAAATTGTTCCATGAGGATTTTGCATTCGTATTTAATAGCTACTACGAAACCCTTGGCCAAAGGGTTGTGAGAAGCGATCGTGGAAATTTATCACGTCCGGGAGTTACACAGGTTTATGATTACCGGCATTATGTAACCAATGAGTTAAAGGAATTTTTATCTGATGGATTCACAGAATCCCTGGAAGAAGTACTTCTTATCGGAATCCACCACGAAAAGCAGCATCAGGAGTTATTGATGACGGATATAAAATACATCTTAGGCAACAATCCATTATTACCCCAATACAATGAAAGTTTTGTGGAACATCCTCTCCTTGCTGATACGCCGGATTGGATCGCCATGGACGAAGGTGTGTATGAAATAGGACATCTTGGCCAAGGTTTTTGTTACGACAATGAGCTGGGACGTCACAAAGTATATCTTCATGCTTACGAAATAAGCAACCGTGAGGTCACCAATGGAGAATACCTTGAGTTTTTAAATGCCGGAGGCTATGAAGATTTTAACCATTGGCATGCCGATGGATGGGAATGGGTTAAGCAAGAACAGATCACTCAGCCCATGTATTGGCACAAAATCGATGGGGAATGGCACCAATATACACTTCAAGGACTGCAAAAATTGGAAATGAATTCTCCCGCTTGCCACATCTCCTTTTATGAAGCTTTTGCCTACGCCCAATGGAGAGGTTGTCGTTTGCCCACAGAGTTTGAATGGGAAGCAGCACAAGCTCAGTTTGATTGGGGAAACCGTTGGGAATGGACTGAAAGCGCCTACCTGCCTTATCCCGGCTATAAAAAAGCGCCCGGTGCCATTGGCGAATACAATGGTAAATTTATGGTCAATCAAAAGGTGCTCCGTGGAAGCTCGGTAGTGAGCCCTCCCAACCATATTAGGCCAACTTACAGAAACTTTTTTCAACCTAACCTACGCTGGCAATATACCGGTTTAAGGTTAGCCAAATAATTGCGACTATTCCTTTATGAATCCAACCACTTCTACCATGCTGGATACGGCATTTAAAAAAGATGTCCACGATGGCCTGAGCGCCTTCCCTAAATTCCTGTATTCAAAATATATCTATGATGCTCAAGGAGATAAGCTGTTTCAGGACATCATGGAACTTCCTGAATATTACCTTACGAATAGTGAATTCGAAATCCTGGATGCCTATAAAGCTGAAATAGCCAGCTTATTTAGAGGCTTTGGTGATGGTTTCGACCTTATTGAATTAGGAGCGGGTGACGGAAAGAAAACCAAAATATTACTTCGGTATTTTTCTGAAAATGAATTCAACTTCATTTACAAACCTATAGATATCAGCCAAAACGCTATCGATTCTTTGACCGAATCCCTTACCATTGAATTACCCGGGGTTCAAGTAGATCCCGAGAAAGGCATGTATTTTGAAGTCCTTCAGCGTATCAAACAATATAAGGATCGTAAAAAGGTACTGATGGTATTGGGTTCCAATATTGGCAACCTGCTTCATCCCAAAGCCATCGAGTTTTTAACCAAATTGAAGGATGCCATGAACCCCAATGACTTACTTTTTATGGGGTTCGATCAAAAAAAGAATCCGCAAACCATTCTGGATGCTTATAATGATGCCACTGGAGTGACCGCTGCCTTCAATAAAAACCTCTTACACCGAATAAACCGTGAACTAGGTGGTAATTTCGACGTCGATGCGTTTAAGCATTGGGAGGTTTATGACCCTGAATCCGGAACAGCAAAGAGCTATCTCGTTGCCACAAAGCACATGCGTGTTCATATTGAAGATATTGATTTGACCATCGACTTCGATCCATGGGAAACCATCCATACCGAAATTTCTCAAAAATACGATGATAAAATTGTTGCCTGGCTGGCCAACGAGTCAGGATTGGAAATCGAAACTTCCTTCTCTGACAGTAAAGAGTATTACAAAAATTATGTGTTCCGAAGAAAGGAACAGGCTTAAACAAAACAAAAATGAAAGCAATTTGGAATGGTCAGGTATTGGCCGAAAGCAATGATACTGTGGTAGTTGAAAACAACCATTATTTCCCCTCGGATAGCATTCACAAGGAATACTTCAAAAGCAGTGAAACACATACTGTTTGCCCTTGGAAAGGAAAGGCTTCTTATTATTCTTTGGAAGTTAATGGACAGACCAATGCAGATGCTGCTTGGTTTTATCCAGAAACATCACACGCGGCAAAACCCATCGAAGGGTACGTTGCCTTCTGGCGTGGCGTAGAGGTGGTCGAATCCTAAGTCCTTAATACATCCAACAGCGTTTCAAGGTCATTTTCTGTATTATAAATATGGAAACTAACCCGTAAACCATCACCCCGCAGGGAAGCAATAATTCCTTCATTCTTCATTCGATTGAATAAGGAAGTATCCCCGTTTAAATTGAAAATGGTCGAGTGGTTTTTTCGTTCTGAAACCGTATGGGACAACAATCCCATTTCTTGAAAAGCTATTCGTGCCCTTTGGGTGAGATGATCCAAATGGGCTTGAATGTTATGTTTGCCCAATGCGTTTAAAAATCTGATAGACTCCCCCAAACTACCATAATTCAAAGTATCTTGATGACCGGGTTCCAAATGCCCAACAAATTCGATGTCGTATCTTTTATTGAAATCGGCATCGGCAGAATTATAACCTATGGAGCTGGGAACAATGCGTCCCTGAACTTCTTCCTTTATCATAAATAAACCACACCCATAACCAGACAACATCCATTTATAAGCGCTGGCCCCAACAATATCGAAAGCGCTTTCTTCAAAATTGAAATCGGAAGTTCCCAAAAACTGGGTTCCATCACCAATGATAGTAAGTTGTGGGTATTGCTGCTTCAAGTCCTTCAGAAAAGTCAAATCGACCTTAATCCCACTGATGTACTGCACGATACTTAATGCCAAGATATCGGGCTTGTGTTGCGCAACGGCCTCAGCGATATTCGCTTCCAAATTAGCATCGATTTGGGCATAACAAACATCAAAATCACGATTCTCGAAAGGCCAATTTACAGAAGGGTAATCCCCTTTTAGCAATAATACTTTCTTTCCTTTTGATAGTCCGTCTAAAAGCACATTCATCCCAAATGAAAAATTCGGAACCAGCGCCACATTGGAAGCTTTGGTATGAAAAAATTGAGCTACGCTTTCCCTTATTTCCGCGATATGCATCTTATGCAGATCCCTAAACATACTGCCCCCATTCATTAAGTTGGTATCATGTTGATTCCTCCAAGCTACCAGGGAGGTTGAGAGTAGCCCACAGGATGCCGTATTTAAGTAGGTATATTCTTCGGTTACCGGGAAAAGTGTTGAAAGGTCTTTCATAAAACAAGGATACAAATTGAAAAAATGGTACTTTTACGAAGGTTATAAAAGTAATCACATTGTTTTCAAAAGGCAACAAATCCTCTAGAATTGATCCCGAACAACGGGAACAATATGAATATGCCCGTAAAAGAGTGAAACAGAAGAAAAGGCTCATGCAGCATTTTATCCTGTTTCTTGCTGGGTCTGTCCTTCTTATTATCGTTAATCCGATATTGGGAATTGGGAAGGATTTTGTGATCGGGAATTGGTTTGTATGGGCCATCCTAATTTGGGCACTATTCTTTTTAATCCATCTGCTCAATGTGTTATTGTTAAGCAAGTTTATGGGCCGTGAATGGGAAGACCGACAAATTGAAAAGCTGAAAGCCAAACAAGAAGCCCGAATTGCCGAACTTGAAAAAGAAGTGAGAAAGGATGTGATCACTTCGGAAGTAAAAAAAAAGAAACAGGACGACCTACTCCCCCCAGAAGAACTATGATCACAATGATTGCCGCCGCAGGCGAAAACAACGAATTGGGTAAAGACAATGACCTCGTTTGGCATTTGCCCGATGACTTTAAGCGTTTCAAAGAACTCACTACGGGACACTACATTATCATGGGAAGAAAGACTTTCGAATCCTTCCCCAAATTATTGCCCTATAGAACGCATGTTGTTATTACTAGAAATACGGAATACCCCGAAGAAGGAATCATTGTAGCACATTCGATGGAAGAAGCTTTAAAGGTTGCAGAAAATGACGAACAACCCTTCATTATTGGAGGAGGTGAAATTTACAAAGTAGGATTGGACTATGCCCAAAGGATCGAACTTACACGGGTTCATGGCACCTTTGAAGCAGATGCCTATTTTCCAGAAATCCCCGAAGACTCTTGGCAACTCGTTGCATCCGAATTTCATGATACGGACGATCGGCATGCCTATGCCTTCACTTATGAAACCTGGGAGAAACGCACAATTCCTTAAGCAGGTGCCATGGAGGCTTTATTCGAACATATCGGTTCGATTCTCAAGGCAAAATCCCTAAAGGCCTCGCCCCTCGCGGGAGGTGACATCAATGAGGTTTACTTACTAACTACTTCCACGAATAGTGTGATCCTAAAGCACAGTCGAAGAGGACTGCCAGACCTGTTCAAAAAGGAAGCACAAGGGCTTTGGCTATTAAAAGAGTCGAACTCTTTTCGCATTCCCGAGGTCATTGCCGAAGGTAATTTTCAGGAGTCCGGCTACCTCCTATTGGAATACATTCCAGAGGGCCATCCATCTTCAACATTCTGGGACTCATTTGCATTGTCATTGTCTCAATTGCATAGCGTACAACAAAACTGGTACGGATTGGATCACTCCAATTACATCGGAAGTTTAATTCAATATAACCAAAGATGTACCACTAATTCGGAGTTCTTTATCACGCAACGATTGGAACCTCAGTTAAGAATGGCAGCCAACAATGGATTTTTGTTCCAAGGCCTGGATCAACTGTTCAAGAATATTTCAGAAATTCTTCCGAAGGAACCCGCCTCACTCATACACGGTGATTTATGGAACGGCAACTTCCTCGCTAGCGCTAATCAACTACCGGTACTTATAGATCCCGCGGTATCTTTTGCTTCGCGGGAAATGGATCTTGCCATGATGCAATTGTTCGGGGGATTTCCAGATCGTGTCTTTTCCGTCTATGAAGAGGCCTTTCCACTTACCATTGATTGGAAATCCCGAATTCCCCTTTGGCAACTGTATTACCTTTTGGTACACCTCAACCTTTTTGGAGCTGGTTATTTTCAACATACCCGCCAAATCATTTCTCAATTTAGTTCTTAAGAAGTCCTTTTCGTAAATTATTAAAGTCGTATTTTTGCCCTTGAAATCAACCAAATTCAACGACTATGAATGCATATCTTTTTCCTGGGCAAGGAGCTCAGTTTTCCGGAATGGGTAAGGATCTTTATGATGCTTCCCAAAAAGCGAGGGAACTATTCCAGCATGCCAACGAAGTATTGGGATTTGATATCACGAAAATTATGTTCGAAGGTACTGCCGACGAATTGAAGCAGACCAAAGTAACCCAACCAGCAATTTTCCTGCATTCTACCATCTTGGCAGAGGTCTTGGGAGATTCGTTCCAACCCGATATGGTCGCTGGGCATTCTTTGGGCGAACTTTCCGCTCTTGTAGCCAACAGGACTTTGGCTTTTAGCGATGGCCTGCAATTGGTTTCAAAACGAGCACAGGCCATGCAAAAAGCCTGCGAAATCAAGCCTTCCACCATGGCAGCTGTATTGGGCTTGGACGATGAAATAGTGGAAGGAGTATGTCAAAGTACCGAAGGTATTGTTGTAGCGGCCAACTATAACTGTCCGGGTCAATTAGTAATTTCAGGGGAAATTGATGCCGTAAATGCCGCATGTGAAGCCTTGAAAGAGGCTGGGGCGCGACGCGCCTTGCTTTTACCCGTAGGAGGTGCCTTCCATAGTCCATTGATGGAACCTGCCCGTGAAGAATTGGCAGCGGCAATTGAGGGCACTACTTTTACCGATCCCGCATGTCCAATTTATCAAAATGTAAGTACCACTGCAGTAACGGACCCTTCAGAAATTAAGAAAAATTTAATAGCTCAGTTAACGGCTCCTGTGAAATGGACACAAAGCCTTAAAAACATGATTGCCGACGGTGCCGATAGATTTATCGAGGTAGGCCCAGGTAACGTTTTACAAGGCTTGGTAAAGAAAGTGGACAGAAGTCTGCAAACGGAGAAGGCGTCTATTACTGAGTAAAATTGAACCCGTAATTCAAGTTTCAAGAGTTTACAACCCAGAACTACGTCTAGTAAACCTTTATCGGATTTACCTAAATTTTAACATTTTGCCCATAAGTTAGATTCAAAATTTAACGCTATGGACAAACTATCAATTACATCCATCGAAGAAACAACCCTTCCTTACGTAGAGGCAAATACTGCTTCTGAAATAGGACAGGTATTTTCTCCTAAAAGATTGTTCTACACCATCATCGCGCATGCTTCATTAAAGTTATACCATTTTCATGAAGCGCGTCAGGAACGCTACAAGAAATTAAACGATCGCCTAAGAAAGAGAATGAATCCCACTCCGCAGAAAAACGAAGTGGATTATAACAGCCTGGGAATTTCCAAAGAAATTTTGGAAGCGGTCATTCTTAAAATTCACTCCTTCGAAACACAGAAAATGTTCCTGAGCCAGGAAATCAACTTGAGTTCTTTGGCCAAGGAATTGGGAACGAACAGTAGTTATTTATCCAAAATCATCAATCACACCAAGGGTAAATCGTTCAAGAATTATGTGAATGATTTACGGATAGAGCATGCGCATCAGGATTTACTTCAAAACCCACAAAAGAGAAAGTATACGATCGAAGCCATTGCCTATGACAATGGATTTAAAAGTGCCGAAAGTTTCTCGAAAAAATTCAGGGAACGCTACAACATCTATCCTTCGGTATTTCTAAAAAGCCTGGTGGCTTAGTTACATTCTATAACCTACGTCATTATTGCTCTTTGATCAATGTACATTTCAGAGTTTACTGGTCTTTCAATAATGACGACAGGTATTTTAGAATATCCTACAAGTCTACTTGTAAATTGATAGGAAACATTCTATCTTAGCTAAACACAATATCAGGACATCTCTCCCTCCTAATAGTAACGTCCTTGTATTGTCTAGTTATTTTTTCTCCCTCCAAGAATTATTAAAACAGGTGAAAGAAGAAACTAGGACTTTTCACTTATATGATGAATGATTGCGAATTTGAAGTAATTCTTTACGCTTATAAGTTTCCTATTTCCTTTTTCAAGATTATTGACCAATTTCAACAGTAAATCGGAACACGGTATGCTCTTGGCACACTATTGTCCACCGGTTTCTGTGTAAGTAAATAATAGAAAAAGAAAAATTATGTCTCTGCAACTCAATTCAAATTATCCCGGTGTAACTCAAAACCACAATGGTTCTGATACTGTAAAAAATGGTGTATCAATAGGTAACAATTCACTTTTATCTGCACAGTTAAAGGCAACCTCCTACTTGTATGAATACCATAGAAAAAAACAAGCTCAATTAAAAAAGCGCCTCGAATGGCTTTCACAACAATTGGGAGAAGATTTTTTAACACCTGAAAAACCAAAAATGAGTATTCCTAAGCAAACATCTGAACGCATTAGAGAAAAATTAATGGAATTTGAACACCAAAAGAACTTTCTATCCCCGGATATATCGTTACAACAATTGGCCAAGAGTTTTGGCACCAACTACAATTACCTTTCAAAGGTCGTAAACAAGGAGAAAGGGATGAATTTTTCAAATTACATCAATCAATTACGTGTGGAGCACATCCATTACGAACTCGCCAACAACATTTTGTATAGAAAGTACACGGTGAAAGCGATTGGACAGGAAATTGGCTTTAAAAGTACCGAATCCTTTTCCAAGGCCTTCTTCAAGAACTTCGGATTGTATCCATCGGAATACCTGCGACAGCTTAGAAGTGCTTAGTCATTGTAAGCCATACCTTCTTTCTTTCGGAAAACCACAATATTCAAGGTGGAGATATTCGGGTATCCCAGTTTCCGGCAATACAAAAAAGTAGTTTGAGCTTGTAAAGCACCGTAAAATAGGGCTAAAAGAGTTAATAATGATTCCTTTTATTCCTGAACCCCTCTTACCTTTTTCTCCCAAGACCAAGCAGAATCCAAGGCCTCTTCCATGGTTTTTTGGGTTTTCCAACCCAATACATCGTTGGCCTTTTGGGTATCGGCATACACGGCAATAACATCGCCAGGACGTCTATCGACAATCTTATACTTCAGCTTCTCTCCAGAAACCGTTTCAAAAGCCCTCACTACCTCTAAAACAGAACTTCCCCTACCCGTTCCCAGATTGAAGATTTCGAAATTCACTTCGTTCAGGCCCGAAATAAGACGCTTTAAGGAGACCACATGAGCCTCTGCCAAATCAACAACGTGGATATAGTCACGAACACAACTGCCATCGGGTGTGGGATAGTCATCCCCAAACACAGATAATTCTTCTCTAATCCCAGCGGCCGTTTGGGTAATAAACGGTACCAAATTCTGAGGTTTTCCTTTGGGTAATTCACCAATACTTGCCGATCCATGCGCCCCTATGGGATTAAAATAGCGCAAGCTGATAACTTGCAGGTTTTCGTCAGAATGACAAGTGTCACGTAATATTTCCTCACTTATTTGTTTGGTATTACCATACGGCGAAACCGCTTCTTTTACCGGAGCTGCTTCCGTTATAGGAAGGGAATCTGGCTCTCCATACACGGTGCAGGAAGAACTGAAAATAAAATTATATACTCCATGTTTTTTGCATTCCTGCAAAAGATAAATGAGCGAATGCAAATTGTTTTCGTAGTAAAGCAGAGGATCTTCAACACTTTCGCCTACTGCTTTGCTAGCGGCAAAATGAATGATCCCGTCGATTGAATTCCGATCGAAAAAAGCACCTACATCTTGCTTATTGCGGAGATCTAAATTCTCATACTGGGGTCGTACACCCGTAATACTTTCTATTCCATCGAGTACGGCGGCATCAGAATTAGAAAGATTATCAATGATCACTACTTCAAATCCTTCCTCTTGAAGGGCGACAACTGTATGGGAACCGATGTAACCCAGACCTCCCGTAACAAGAATTCTCTTCATAAAATTGATGTTCTAATAGGCTTTATACGGTTAAGCAATAAATTCTATAACCGCCTCGGTAATATACGCAATCTGTTCGTCATCCAGTTCCGTATGCATGGGCAAGGAAATTACCTCTTTGACCAACTGATTTGTAATCTTAAAATCCGCCTCATTATATCTTTCATCACGATAGGCTTTCTGGCTGTGTAGTGGAATTGGATAATACACCCCACAAGGAATCCCTTTGCATTGCAAATGCTGCACCAATGCATCTCTATCCGTATTCAAAACACGCAAGGTATATTGATGGAATACATGACAATCGCATTGATCGCAGATAAACTCTTGGGAAGTGCAATTCGCCGTTGGCGTAACAATAGAGTCGATGTCTTTAAAGGCTTCTGTATATTTTCTAGCTGCCGCTCTCCTTGCGCTATTATACTGGTCCAGATTGGGTAATTTTGCCCTAAGCACTGCTGCTTGAATCGAATCTAACCTTGAATTCACACCCACAACATCATGATGATAACGAACATACATTCCGTGATTTACCATTCCCCGAATCGTATGCGCTAGATCATCATCGTTGGTAAAAATGGCACCCCCGTCTCCATAGCACCCTAAGTTTTTGGAGGGAAAGAATGACGTGGAAGCCACATGACCTATCGTCCCTGCTTTTTGCTTAGAACCGTCCTTGGAAGTATAACTGGCTCCTATACCCTGGGCATTATCTTCTATAACATATAAATCATGCTCCTTAGCCAATGCCATAATTTCATCCATGGGAGCCACCAATCCAAATAAGTGAACCGGAACAATCGCCTTGGTTTTTGGTGTAATGGCATTTTTTAAGGCTTCAATGTCTATATTGAACGTCACTGGATCCACATCGACCAAAACGGGAGTAAGCCCCAAGAGAGCAATTACCTCTACCGTTGCGGCAAATGTGAAATCTGCCGTAATTACCTCATCACCTGGTTTTAATCCCAGCCCCATCATAGCTACCTGCAATGCATCGGTACCATTGGCACATGGAATAACATGTTTTACACCCAAATATTCTTCCAATTCTTTCTGAAATTGGTGTACTTCAGGCCCATTGATATAGGCAGTGGATTCTATAACCTCTAAAACCGATTGATTAACACGTTCCTTTATGTGCTCATATTGACCCTTAAGGTCGACCATTTGTATTTTTCGCATGGATTTCTCAGAATAAGTTCAGCGTAAAATTACGAAAATTGTGAACCCCATAGGGAAATCCCCTATAGAAATTGCGTGTGCAAAATCATTGAAGGTTCTCAAGGGTTAATTGGCAAATAACAACTATTTTAGCCTCATGAGGATGCTCTACGATCTCCTTTCTAAGGTTACCTATGCACATTTACAGGTAGCACAAGGCTTTAGCAAAAAGTTGAAGCTTTTTGTTCAAGGACGAAAAAAGTCATTTCCAACCCTGGCAGGACAAATTAACCCTAACGACAAAACGATTTGGTTTCACTGTGCCTCCTTAGGCGAATTCGAACAGGGCGTCCCCATTATAGAATCGATGAAGAGGGATTACCCAAATTGTAAAATCCTAATTACCTTTTTTTCTCCCTCCGGTTATGAAATTAAAAAGGAAACACCGCTAGCAGATACGGTGGTTTATCTTCCTTTCGATACGCGCAAAAACGCCCAAAGATTTCTGGAATTGGTACATCCAGTCCTCGCGATTTTTGTGAAATATGAAATTTGGCCCAATTATCTTTTCGAATTGCAGGCTCGTAAAATACCAACCCTATTGGTTTCTGGCCTGTTCTCGAAAAAGCAAGTCTTTTTTAAATCGCATGGAGGATTCATGAGAAAGGCGTTGAAGACCTTTGATCATTTTTTCGTACAAGATCAAAATTCGGTAGCACTCTTGCATGAACTTGCGATCGAGAACGTAACGATGAGTGGAGATACCAGATTTGATAGGGTATCTCACCAGATTGAAATGGACAACACCTTGGAATTTATGGATTCCTTCAAAAAGGATTCCCTGTGCATTGTTTGCGGAAGTACCTGGCCGGAGGATGAAGAAATTCTTATTCCATTTATGAACTTTCCGGGACAGGACGTAAAATTCGTTATTGCTCCACATAAAATTGACGCTTCGAAAATTGAAAACTTCAGAAAGAGATTAACGCCAACATCTGTACTCTATTCCGAACGAGAAGGAAAAGACCTCAGTAAATTTTCGGTCATCATTATAGATACGATAGGACTCCTCACAAAAATCTATAGTTATGCCGATATCGCTTATGTTGGAGGTGCCATGGGCACAACAGGCCTTCACAACATCTTAGAGCCTGCTACATTTGGAGTTCCCATCGTCATTGGGAATAATTTCGACGATTTCCCCGAGGCCAAGCGCCTTCAACGATTGGCTGGACTTTTCACGGTTTCCAACGAACAGGAATGCTCCGAAGTTCTGGAAAAGTTGGTTTCGGATAAAAACTTCAGAAGTAAAACGGGAATGATCAGCGGACATTTCGTCAATAGCAACACCGGAGCGACTCATATGATCACCCAGCACATTGACGAATTATACGGTAACCGCTTGGTTTAAATATCTTCTAAAAGGGAGCAACTCCATATACACCTGAATCACCCTCTTATCGAAATCCGGAGCCAAAACTTCCTCTCGGGTTATGAAACAACCGGCGGCAAAAGACTTCATTCGCAACAAGTCTATATGTGGATGATTCTCTTCAAAACCTTTTGGGGCTTTTATCAATCGATCGGCATCCACCATTCCATTAAATGTTTTTTGAAAACTGGGCGTATTTAAAATGGCCTTAAACTCATCGCCATTGTAATCTATCGCCTCACGAATACTCTTCAATAACTTTGATGAAGGGTGCCAATACCCACCGCCCATAAAACATTCCGAAACCCCTAATTCGATATAAAAATCTCCCTGTTTGCTAACCTGATCCAATCCCGCTGCGAAGTGATCTTTATAAACAGGCTTGTTGGGGAAAAACATCAAATTGTTATTGATTCTATTGATGGCCTTCTTTCCAGGAGTATCAAAATAATCATTGTCCAAGGTCGCTAACTCTTCATTGATTGTATCCAGCCAAGCAATGAAAAAATCTCGAATGCCATGGTACTCCTTTCTATGCGCATCCATCCATTCTTTGGAATTGTTTTTCTGAAGGCGCTCCAGGAAATCGAACATCTGCGGAAATCCCATATTACGCCTGAAGGTTGTTTACCTGTTTCTTCAATTCTTCCATGGATTGTTGCAGTTGTTGAAGCAACAAACTGTCAGACGGCTCTTCAATCCCGAAAGAAAGTTTACTATTCACCTGCCAGAGTTCCTGAATATCCTTTACGGAAACATCAATCGGTAAATAGGCTGGATTTAGAGAAATGAGGCGTACTTTATCCGGTGTGGAAGGAACTTTTTGAAGTTTTTTCACTAATACAGAATCATGCAGCACTACAATATAGATACGACTATCATTGGCTTCAGAAATATTGGCAACTGCCTTTCCCAACACCCAATCATTAGGTCTTATATTGGGCAACATACTATCTCCTTCCACCTGAAAACCCCTATAGGTGGCGTTTCTATATTGAGGTAGTGGAATGTCGAATGTAGGTAGTGTCTGAAACCATTCCACATCCTGAATATTTTGCGGGTATCCGGCCGCAGCTTTTTGATTCACCAAAATAATGGAATCGTTACCATCAGAATCCAAGGTAACTACCTTTGGACTTACATCACCACCCTCTATATCTACCAACTTTTGATAGCTCTTACCGAATAACCACAATGGGTTAATTTGATAGCGCATTAAAAGTTCCATGACGATTTTTCCGGATATCTTGGTTTTCCCACGCTCAATATCTGCAGTGGTAGCTCCAATTCCAAGAAGCTCGGCGAAGGATTGCTGGGTATGGTGCTGTTCTTCCCGTACCTTTTTAAAGCGTTGTGCCTCAATAGAAAGTTCTTTCTCCATACCCAAATATATTCAATTATTGGAATTATTCCAATATTAGACAGGAATTATTCCATAGAACATCAAAATTATAGGGCCATATTTCTTGTTGTTATGGTAAACGGCAACGCGGATGAATTCAGATCCGGTATCTAAAAAAAGATAGGAGGTGTAAATTGATTGGGAAATAAGTGTTACCTACTAAAAAGCTTCAGAAAAAACTTAAACTTAAAATGAACTAAAAAAAAAAGCAAAAGACCTTGAGAAGATTTCCCCTAATCCTATATTTCAAGGTCTTTTTACTTTTAGAAAAGTTTACATCTTTAGTTTAACCAGTATCGCTAAAAACTCAGTTAATAGTTGCAACTTTTACTCCAGAATTTCAATAAACTTGTGTTAAAATTATTTTAAAGTCAGCACATAGCCTTCTAGGATGGTCACAAAAAAAATACGGCAAAACCGTATTTTTCATATTTTTTGATGCTAAATCACTGATAAACACTACACAAAGCCTCTTTTTCTGGCCTCTTCAATAAGTTGCTCATCATTGGCTGTTTTCATGTCGAACAATTCCTTAATATAATTCTTTCGTTTTTCTATCGCACTCAGGGATAGATTAATATAGTTACTAAGGTTCTTCGTCCTAACTCCTCTTGAGATATGATACAATATCTGAAGATTCTTTTGGTCCAAGGAGAAGTTATTGGATATGGTTTTCCTAAAATGATTATTTACGGTGGCACTGTAATAGGTCTTCCCATCTACTACATCTTCAAAGGCCCTTGCAAACTCCTTGGAAGATAGATCACTTTTTATGAGGAATCCTTCAGGATTTATATTCTGAAGAATATTATGAATCCTATTCCCCTCATTGTGCATGGTAAGTATCATTATGGAAGCTTTTGGGTGGTACTGCTTTAATAAAATTGCAATATCGACTCCCGAAGTGATAGTTCCGTCCTTAGAAGCTGGAACCTTGATATCGATCAAGGCCAAATCGTACGGTTTCGTTTTGGAACGTTTTTTAATAAGGTCTTGCGCCTCATCGCAATCCGTGGCAATATCCACGGTAATGGAAAAAGCGTCTTGGTATTTGGACAATAAGGTATTCTTATAGCCCTCGATAATCATTGGATGATCATCTACCATTAAAACATTCAACCTCCTTTTCATAGTAAAAACTTTTAATGCATCTAGGCGTTTAACAAACAGTTAACTGCGGGGAAAAGTTGATGTATTAGGGGGTGTTTCTTGCTACTAATTTACAATTATATCTTAATTTTTACCAAAATTGTCGTCCCTTTTCTATTCTTACTCTTAAAATTAACAGTTCCACCAATTTGTTTTACCCTTGACGAAATGTTCTTCATGCCTATCCCTTTTTTCAATCGATCACCAGCGCTAATTCCTTGACCATCATCCATAATAGACAAGGCAAGTTCGCTTTCCTCCTTCTTAAATTTGATCCATGCATTTTGGGCTTTGGCATGCTTTCTAATGTTCTGTAATCCTTCCTGTATAATTCTGTACAAATGCACTTTAATGGCATTGGGCATTTTCTCCCAATTAATTCCTGGATCATTATTAAAATGATATTCCAGTCCATTTTTCATTTCTCCTTTAAATTGGTCCTCGATCAAGTTTTCAATAACTTCAATAAAGAATATATCCCTGGCAAAAATATTAGAACTCAGGTTATGTGAAATACGCCGAATTTCGTCTTCAATGCTTTTTAATTCCTCTATATAACCCGCGCGTTTATCGATGACTCCCAGGTCCTGGCTTTCATTTAAACTGTCCAAATTAAGGCGTGTTCCGAATAGCCTACTAAGGACACCATCGTGCAACTCTTCCGAAATCCGGTTCTTTTCCATCCGTTTTCCTTCCTCCAATTTCTCCTGTTGCAACAACATGAGGTTATAGATATCCTCGTTGGCCTTTTGCTGCGCCTCCCGAAATTGGAGTTCCTTGCGGTTGGATCTGCGCTGGATGAATATATACACCAAAAAGAAGGTAGCAACCAACCCTAATAACAAAATGGTCAATTGTCTTTTCTGCCGGGTTACTTTTATATTCTCATTTTCTATTTTGTCGGTTTCGTAACGAATTCGGGCAAATTGTTCTCGGTACCCTCTTTCTTCTTTTTGAAGGCTATCAATGATAGCGACTTGAATCTTGGAAAATCCTAGGGCGTCTTCTGTACTTGCTGTTTTAACGAGCATATCCAAAGATTCCAAAATTCCCCTATTATATTTGAGGGGTTTGGACTTTTCGTAGGCTATTAAGGCATGTTTGTTGGCATGATCCGTAGAATCATTGCGCAGGTAGTATTCCGCTAAATGAAGATTACTGGTCACGATGCCCCGGTTATCTCCATCTTTCTCACGAATAGTAAGTGCATCATAGAACAATTCGGGCATTCCTTCGGTTTCACCCATCAGCGATTTCGCCCTTGCCAAGTTGTCCTTTAAACGGGCATAGGTTCTAGGACGGGATTCCAGAATACTGTCATGTGACAAGGCCAAATTATAATGACGTATGGCTTCTGGATAATCTTTCTTGTTGGTATGCACCAATCCTATATTATTGAGTGAGCCTACCACGAGTGAATTTTTTTTCAGGTCTTTTCTATATTCCAACGCAATCGTATGGTAATCGATCGCCTCGTCGTACTTACCCATTTCGTTGAATATAAGCCCGAGGTTATTATTAGCAGATGCTAGGTATTGATTATCCTCTACCTTTTCGAAGTGACTAATGGCTCTAATAGAATTGGCCTCGCTTCCTACATAATCTCGAATATTCTTCTGAATTATTGCCATGGACAGTGCAGCCCTTCCCGCCCATTTATAGTTCCGGATCCTTTCATACAAACGTTCGGCCAAGAAGTAATTTTGATAGGCACTGTCTATTTGCTCACGCCGAATATGATAGCTTCCAAAATTATAATAGGCACGAGCAATACCCAATGAATCCCCATTTTCCCTAGCGATCAAATCCAAACGACGCGAGGTTCGGTAAAAGGAATCCAAATCTACTCCATACCATGCAGCTCCAAGATCTATGAGCGCTTGAACTTTTAGTGAATCATTTTCAATGCCTTCGGTAAAGTAATTGGCTTTCGACAGGGATTCAATCTTATCAGTTCCCTTTTCTTCAGATTTTTGAATGTATGCAAATGAGCTGTCCGCATTAAGATCTTCAAACTCCGAGACATCTACCCCTTGGGATTTTCTCCCGTCGCAGGCTACGAACAATCCCATCAACAAAAAGGCACAGCATATCGAAAATCGAATTTTTGGTGGATTCAAAGTACCCTTTTGATTGCGGTTCATGTGGAGGCGTATTTTCTGGATAAAGCTATTCATATTTCTTTTGGTAAACAAAAAACCCCTATACGGTTTTACCGTAAAGGGGCTTGCTAAAATCGTTATTGGGTTTTTACAAACCTCCTTGTCCAGGCATATCGTCTTCACCGTCGGTAAAGCCGCCTTCTTGGCCAGGCATATCATCTTCACCATCGGTGTAGTTCCCTTCTTGGCCGGGCATGTCGTCTTCACCATCGGTTAGACCACCATCTTGACCGGGCATATCGTCCTCGCCATCGGTGTAGTTACCCTCTTGGCCGGGCATGTCGTCCTCGCCATCAGTAAAGTCGCCTTCTTGACCGGGCATATCATCTTCACCATCGGTAAAGTCGCCTTCTTGGCCGGGCATATCATCCTCGCCATCGGTTGGGATTGGGTTTTCGGTGTCGTTTTGTTGTACTAGGTTTTGTGGGGATTCATCAGTAAGGCTAAGTTCTTCTGCTTCACAGGCTACTAATAAAAGTGTTGCGGCAATTATTGTAGATAGGAATTTGAATTTTTTCATGAGTCGTTAATTTTGATTTTGAAATGTAGTTGTCTGCACCCCTTTTACAGGGCGATTTTTAGGTTGTACTATCGGTTTTGAGATTTCCTTTCAATATCAAGGGCGGACTAACTGGGAACATTCCCTTGAAAGTCTAGATTCTGCCTTCGGATACTGAATTCTAAAAGCTTTTTAGATGGCAATTTGGCCTAATTACTCCGCTAAAGTACAGGGTTGAAATCAATAACGATATACCATAGGTATATCATATTGTGAATGCCGTTCAGATAATGGCAATTGTATCATTTACAAGGGTAAATGGTTAAAATCTGAGGAAAATTCTCTCAAACGATCATCAAGCTCCTATTTGACAGGGCATCACGGATGGTTTCCACGTTGCCACGGTAGGATTTGGAGAACGGCACCCAATCCATCGTGTTCTTGAGATTGCATTTCGATTTTCCGAAGTGAATGCGCGAAATATGGTCGATATTAACGATATAACTATTGTGTATGCGCATGAAGTTGGAAGGCAAGGCATCCTGAAACGCTTTTAACGTTTTGAATGCACGGACCACCTTCTCGTTGGCAAGCACAATGTCTGTTGTATTGTTATCGGCTTTAAGGTAAAGCACATCTTCGGCCGGAATGAATTTATAATCCCCATAGGACTTGAAACAAAGGGTATTCACCAATTGATCGGTGGCCTTCTTTTGAAAGCGAAGAATACATCTTCTCAATGTTTTAGAGTCCAAGGGTTTTAAAATGTAATCCAAAATGTTATTCCGAATGCCATCTATGGCATATTCCGGACTGCTGGCCAGCACGATGAAGTCTGGCAAGGTATCCAGATAGTCGCGGGCTTCGCTTAGGATGTTGAAAAGCATCTTTTCGGATCGCTTTCCAGGAAGTTCGATATTCAGGAAAACCAAGCTAGGCCGGCGTTCCAAGATGAGGTCGAGACCCGTTTCTTCGTCACTGGTAACACCAACACAAGCAAAGTTGTGGTATTTTTCCATAGACAGATGGATGGCTTCAATAGCCCGGGGATCATTGTCGATGATAATATAGGGATATTCCATAGGGGATAATGGTTTTCACTATACAAATAGTGCTGTGGTTTGTTTGATTTGTTTAATAATGAGCAAATTACCATTTCTTTTTAGGTTTTATTTGCGGTTTTACCGTATTTGACATACGGAATCATGCTCCTGTGAGGTGGGGATTTATCTGTATATTATGGCAAAAATTGCTCCTATGCTTGCAGCTTTCATGGAGAAACTCCGTTCGGTGCCGCGAAAACAGTGGATCATTTATATTTTGCTCTACTTTTTTTGGGGCCTGGGCATGAATTGGTTTGGTCAGGAAGTCGAAATTGCCAAATTCACGTATTGGTGGCAGGTGATCACTTGTTACATCCTTTATATGGTACCCATTTCGATACTTGTAAAGGACTATTCCTTCTTCACTCAATATGCCTATGGCCTCGTTGCTATGGGGGTACTCGAATTTGGGGGATACGCCCTTGGTACCTCTTACATTTATCCAGGGAATATCCTGGACCAATGGTTTGGCGAACACGTATTTGCGTTGGGGATGTCGCTTTTTTTCGCATTGTATTTTCCTGTAGGAAATTGGGCTGTTAATCGAATTTATTTTACATTTGAACGAAAATAACTTACAAAATTACTGCTAAAATATAATTTTCTAGCTATTAGAATTTTACAATGTTCGACATAGCTTTGCGGGGTGTTTAACAATTAAATCTTCATCCCCATGAAAAAATTATTATTTATTTTAGCTATTGCAGGTCTAGTATTAACCGTGAGCTGCACCCCTGAATCCCTAGGAAGTGACGAACAACAAATCGACAAAGATAAATACGAAGTTCCGCCAAACGGATAAAAAAAATCTCATAATATCAGGGGTGTTAATATCCATTGTATTGGTTTTAACACCCTTTTTATTTTACGTATATAGATTTGCCCCTTCCGATGGTAAAACATGGGAAACCATATTCGGTACTATAACAGCAAAGGGGTTTGGAAGCGTTCAGGCATTTGTTCACGCTGTATTTACCAAAATTACATTTGTCCTTCTAACTGGCATTTGGTTTCTTACTTCCAAAAATTGGTGGAAGTATGCCATATTGGTTCCATTAACAATGTTCCTTTTTCAACTTATTGGAGTGTTGAATTATGAACTAAAATATATTGATGAGTTCGACTTCTGGTATTCCCTTCCAGTAATACTTCCAATTTTGTTCTTTCTCATATATATATCAGTTCGAATTCAAAAGCGTGCTGCAAAAGAAGACCCACTAAAAAAAGAGGTTGACGACGAAATCACTAAAATTTTTAGTGACAAACTGTAGGTACTGCGCCCATCTAAAAATTTAGCCCAAAATTTACTTTGCTTTTACCCGAAAAGTTTTAAATTTGCTGCCCGCTTTGCTACCAGAGCGGATGTTCTTTACAAATACGCGAAAATAGCTCAGTTGGTAGAGCGCCACCTTGCCAAGGTGGAGGTCGCGGGTTCGAATCCCGTTTTTCGCTCATGACTCCGAAAGTTTCTAGAATTCCATGACTCTTTTGGAGTGATTAATAAGAGCGACCGGGTCGCGCCTGCCTGCCGGCAAAGGCAGGGGTTCGAACCTCGTTTTTCGCTCTTAAGTCCGAGCTGAAGTGGTGGAATTGGTAGACACGTTGGACTTAAAATCCAATGGGCATTAGCCCGTACGGGTTCAAGTCCCGTCTTCAGTACGATTGAGTAAAAACCGAATCCTTGGATTCGGTTTTTTTGTTGAAGAAAATCGAGAAAGTTTACTTTCAAAGGTTTTCGAAAACAAAAAATGCATCCATCCTTGGATGGATGTGGTTTTTAATTTGAAGTCGTTGTAGCGGGACTCACCGCAGGTAATTCCCGCCTTCAGTACAGATAAGAAAAGCCAAGTCTTTCGACTTGGCTTTTTGCTTTTTACGAACGTTGAAAGCTCTCTTTCATAAGGGAGGGAAAACGAAATGGTAAGATGCAAAGCATCTGGGTTTTTCTTTGACGCTGTTGTAGCGGGACTCACCGCAGGTAATTCGCGCCTTCTATCAATTTAAAATTGTAGTTTACTTCTTAAACTTCACCGAAGCCTTGCGCTGCAGCATGCGCTTTATTTCATTAAGTTTCATTAAGGCTTCTACCGGGGTAAGGGTATCGATATCGGTTTCCAAAATTTCATCGCGGATTTCCTCCAACAGCGGATCGTCCAACTTAAAGAAACTCAACTGCATTTCATCTTGGGAAATCTCCTTCATCTTATCGCTCAATTCTTCGGAAGAATGGCTTTTTTCCAATCGTTTCAACACTTTATTGGCACGCTGCAAAACAGCCTTGGGCATACCTGCCATTTTTGCCACATGAATTCCAAAACTGTGATGGGAACCACCGGGTACGAGCTTGCGAAGGAACAAGACGTTATCCTTCATTTCTTTGACCGAAACATTGTAATTCTTGATGCGATCGAAAGTTTCCGTCATTTCATTCAATTCGTGATAATGGGTGGCGAACAAGGTCTTGGCCTTCGAAGGATGTTCATGCAAGTATTCACTTATCGCCCAAGCAATGGAAATCCCATCGTAGGTACTGGTTCCACGACCAATTTCATCCAAGAGCACCAAACTCCGTTCCGAAATGTTGTTCAGGATGCTGGCAGTCTCATTCATCTCTACCATAAACGTAGATTCTCCCATCGAGATATTGTCACTGGCACCTACACGGGTAAAGATCTTATCTACACAACCCATGCGAACTGCTTTGGCGGGAACAAAACTTCCCATTTGGGCCAAAAGCACAATTAACGCCGTCTGACGCAAAATGGCACTTTTACCACTCATATTGGGCCCCGTGATCATAATGATTTGCTGATTGTCCCTATCCAAGAATACGTCATTGGCGATAAAGGGAGCATCGGGAGGAAGCTGCTGTTCTATGACCGGATGCCTTCCTTCTTTGATATCGAGGTCGAAACTATCATCCAGTAAAGGACGGGAGTAATGATGCGTTTTTGCCAAAGATGCAAAAGACAATAAACAATCTACTTGCGCTACCAATGCCGCCGTTTGCTGAATCTGCCCAATATAGCCAAGGAGATACCGCAATAGCTCCTGAAACAACTGTTGTTCCAGCACCAATATCTTTTCCTCGGCTCCTAAAATTTTAGCTTCGTATTCCTTCAGTTCCTCGGTGATATAACGCTCCGCGCTTACCAAGGTTTGTTTTCTAATCCACTCTTCCGGGACTTTATCCTTATGGGTATTCCTAACTTCGATATAGTACCCAAATACGTTATTGGAGGCAATTTTTAACGAGGTAATCCCAGTACGTTCGCTCTCGCGCTGCAACATGGCATCGAGGTAATCCTTTCCGCCCGTGGCAATAGCCCGTAGTTCATCGAGTTCTTCCGAAACCCCTTCGGCAATGGCATTTCCTTTACCAATGGCTACAGGCGCGTCTTCATTCAAAGTTGCCTTTATTGTATCCCGAAGGGTTTCACAATCATCCAACCGATTCCCGATATCCTTTAACGAATGATTGTCACTCTGGGCTGCCAATGCCTTTAAAGGCACTACGGCTTCCAAAGAGTTTTTCAGTTGTACCACTTCCCTAGGGCTAATTTTTCCGGTGGCTGTTTTAGAGACCAATCGCTCCAAATCGCCCATACGTTTTATATACTGCTGGGTTTTTTCCAGCATCTCCGGATGATCCAGCAAGAAACTAACCACTTCATGCCTTTGGGTAATCTTTTCAGCATTCTTAAGGGGCAAGGCCATCCAGCGTTTCAGCATGCGGCCTCCCATGGGGGAAATGGTTTTATCTACCACGTCCAATAAGGTAATCGCGCCTGGTTGATTGGGCTGATACAACTCCAAATTACGAATGGTAAAACGATCCATCCACACATAATCATCCTGCGCAATGGGTGCGATTCGGGTAATATGCTCTAACTGATTGTGCTGTGTTTCTGAAAGATAGTGCAACGCAGCTCCTGCCGCGATGATTCCTTCTTCCAAATGCGCCACACCAAATCCCTTTAAACCACTTGTATCGAAATGCTTCTGAAGGGTCTCCAGCGCATAATCTGTCTGGAAAATCCAATCTTCCAGATGAAATACATGATAACGGTCCCCAAAAGTTTCATCGACCCATTTCCGTTTCTGTTTATTGAAAAGCACTTCGCTTGGGCTGAAGTTTTGAAGTAATTTTTCGATATACTCCAAGGAACCTTCTGCAGTGAGGTACTCCCCCGTAGAAATATCCAAAAAAGCAACCCCGTAGTGCTTTTTACCCACATGCACGGCAGCCAAAAAGTTGTTGGATTTACTCTGAAGAATATCGTCATTGAGTGCCACTCCCGGCGTTACCAATTCGGTCACGCCACGTTTTACGATTTTCTTGGTTTGTTTTGGGTCTTCCAACTGATCGCAAATAGCAACCCGACAGCCCGCCATGACCAACTTGGGCAAATAGGTATTCAGGGAATGATGGGGAAAACCGGCCAATTCGGTCATATCACCTCCATTATTCCGTGCCGTAAGGGTAATGTTCAGAATTTTGGCAGCTTTCACTGCATCTTCACCAAAAGTTTCATAAAAATCGCCCACACGAAACAACAGCAGAGCATCGGGATACTTTGCCTTGATCGTATTGTATTGCTGCATTAAAGGAGTGACCTTTTTTGCCATGGTTAAGAGTTCAGAAAGTAAAAATAAATAATGCCTCTTTTTTTCGCATGTGTTCTCCATTCAAGTTATTGAATATTATTAACAAATTGAAAAATAAATTGGCCCGAAAAAGCAAGTCCGCACTAAGCCGACCTATTTTCATTTTAAGCCTTACTTTTGCCCCATGAAATACCGAAAAATCAAGAATAGTGAATTGGATCGGATTTCGGTCGATGAGTTCCGTGGCCGAGAGAAAACACCGCTCATTCTGGTATTGGACAACATTCGTAGTCTCAATAATATCGGCTCGGTATTTCGCACGGCCGATGCTTTTCTCATTCAGAAAATATACCTCTGTGGCATCACGGCAAAACCGCCACACAAGGATATTCAGAAAACGGCTTTGGGTGCGACCGACAGCGTGGCTTGGGAATACCGTTCATCTACGTTGGAGCTGGTGGAGGAATTGCAACAAAACGGCGTATGTATCGCTTCCGTTGAACAAGCGGAGGAAGCTATCTCCTTAGAACAGTTTGAAACCCAGCAGGACCAAACCTATGCCTTGATTTTTGGCAACGAAGTAAAAGGGGTACAGCAGGAAGTGGTAAGCCAGAGCGATGCCGTTATCGAAATCCCCCAGTTTGGAACAAAGCATTCACTCAATATTAGTGTGAGCTGCGGCGTGGTGGTTTGGGATTTTTTCAAAAAGCTCAAATCCTAAGAAATAATCTGTCGCAAAACAGAAAGGTAGTCTTTACGGTTTTTTACAAAATCCATTTCTGAAATATCGATTACCCGTACTTTTTCCTGAGGTAAACCTTTGATGAATTCGAAATAGCCTTCGTTGATTTCCTGAAGGTATTTCGCCGGAATGTCTTTTTCATAGCTCCTTCCCCTTTTCTTGATATTTTCCAAAAGTCGCTCCGTGTTCTGATAGAGGTATACATAACGGTCTGGATTGGGCAATTCCTTATGCATTAAATGGAAGAGCTTTTTATACAGTTCGTATTCTTCCTCGGCCAAGGTCACTTTGGCAAAAATCAGAGATTTATAGGCATCATAATCTGCCACGACAGAATCTTTGAACAGGTCGAACTGTTTAATATCCTCCAACAATTGCTGATACCGATCGGCCAGAAACGACATTTCCAACGGAAAGGCATAACGCGCTTGATCCTTGTAGAATTTAGGCAAAAAAGCGTTGTCTTTAAAACGCTCCAAGATTAGTTTGGCATTAAAATCCTCGGCAATCATACTGGCCAAACTGGTTTTCCCAGCACCAATATTACCTTCGATAGCCAAATAATTGAATTGGGACACGGGGTAATCCTTTTTGGGATTCCGTAACCATTTGGATTGCTTCACCAACACACTTTCATCATTTGTGTTGGCCAGTAAGCGAATGACATTAGCATTGGATATGGGATGCTCCCATTGCCCATTGACTTCGGCCAATGGCTGCAAAACAAACTTCCGATCTTCTAAATGTGGGTGTGGCAGGGTAAGCGTTTTGGTCTCCTTTATTTCATCCCCGTAAGCAACAATATCAATATCGATAGGACGGGAAACATAGCCTTTCTCCTCGCTACGCTCCCTCCCCATTTTCTTTTCAATTTGTAAAACCGTGCTGAGCAGTTTTTTTGAAGTCTGGGAGGTACGGACCCAGAGTACGCAATTCAGGAATTCATCACCTTCGAATCCCAAGGCAGGAGTGGCATATATGGATGAAATCTTGACAATATGGCCAACCTCTTCGAAAATGGCATCTACCGCAGTTTGCAAATACTCAAAGCGGTTCCCCATATTGCTCCCCAAAGACAAGTATGTATTTTGTGTTGGCTTGATAAAGTGCTAATTTTAACATTTGTGACGAAATTAACGCTATCTGGAGGCCGTCACATTAACTTTGTAATAATACCAAAAAATTGTGACAACAGAGACAGTTAAAAAACGGTTATTGGCCCAACGCATCTATCTTATTCTAGCAGCACTGTTTATATGCTCCTTGGTGGTATCCAACCTCATCTTTAAGAAGTTCTTCTCCTGGGATTTTTTCGGAATTTACACCTTCGAAATATCGGTTGGGATACTTCCCTACCCCATTACCTTCCTGATAACGGATATTATAAGCGAAGTGTACGGTAAGAAAAAAGCCAATCAGGTGGTTACTGCCGGGATATTTGCCTCCTTTTTTTCCTTGCTCATCGTATACGTAGCAGATCATGTTCCGGCAACCGCATGGAGCCCTACCGATGATGCCTTGTTTTCTGAAGTTTTTGGAGCAACAGTTATCGCCGTTTTCGCTTCGATGATGGCCTATCTTTTTGCGCAATATATTGACATCCAAATATTTCATTTTTGGAAGCGTTTAACCAAAGGAAGGCATTTATGGCTTCGTAACAATTTCTCAACATTCCTATCGCAATTTGTAGATACATTTACGGTACTGTTCCTACTGTGTAGCTTTGGGGAAATAGAATGGGAATTGTTCGGTGCCTTACTGCTAAGCGGATTCTTATTTAAGATACTCGTAGCAGCAATAGATACTCCCTTTCTGTATGCCTCTGTGTATGCTTTGCGAGCCAAACTAGGTTTGAAAGGAGCTGAAGAATACGATCTGGATTTGGTCGAGATAACAACAACACCTAACTAAAATGAAAAAGATTTTAAAAATTATCGGTATCGTTATAGCATTGGTACTAATTTTCCTCTTAACCGCCCCATTTCTTTTTAAAGGATCCATCGAAAAACTCCTAAAAAAGAACTTAAACGAAAATCTAACCGCCCAAGTAGAATGGGAATCCTTGGACTTGAGCCTTTTCAGCAACTTCCCCAATGCAGCCGTAGTTGTAGAAAACTTCAGTGTGGTCAACGCAGCTCCCTTTGAGGGCGATACTTTGGCCAGCGGTAAGCGGTTGGCACTAGACATGGGAATTACCCAACTTTTTAAAGGTTCTGATGAACCTATACAGATCAATGGCTTGGAATTGGACGAAGCCCTCATTAACATTCAGGTGGATTCCCTTGGAAATGCCAGTTACGATATTGGAAAACCGGCGCAGACTGCAGAAACGGAGTCGGCCGAAGAAGGAGCATCCAGCGGCTTTGCATTCGACTTAAAGCATTATGAAATCAATGATTCCCGCATTAACTATCATGATCACAAAGGGGGAACTTTCTTAACCCTGGAAGAATTTACCCATGAAGGCAATGGCGACCTTTCTGCAGCCACTTCAGAGCTGATCACCAACACCTCGGCCAAAGCGAGTTTTGCACAAGGAGACACCCAATATTTAAGTGGCCATTCCCTAGCCCTGGACGCTACCTTTCAATTGGATTTGGAAAACCAGAAATACAGCTTTTTAGAAAACGAAGCCAAAATCAACGAACTCTCGCTCACTTTCGATGGTTTTGTGCAGATTTTGGAAGATGGAAGCGACATCGACCTCACTTTTAAAACCCCCTCCTCAGATTTCAGGAATTTCTTGGCGGTCATTCCCAAAAAATATGTACAAAATCTGGACGGTGTTACCACCACGGGAAATTTCAGTGTAAACGGAATGGTAAAAGGAGTAGCCAACGAAACCCGTATCCCAACGCTGGATATTTCAGTAAAAAGTGACAATGCCTCTTTTAAATACCCTGACCTTCCCAAGGCAGTTCAGAATATTTCCATCGATGCCCAACTAAAGAACGAAACCGGCCTCGTGCCTGATACCTATCTCACCATTGGGAACCTCACCTTTAAAATTGATGAAGAATTGTTCCGTGCCAATGGGAGTATTCGAAACCTTACCCAGAATGCCTTGGTACAACTGGCATTAAAAGGAACCCTTAATCTCGCCAAAATCGATCAGGTGCTCCCTATGGAATTGGAACAAGATCTCACAGGAATCTTTACGGCCGATGTCACTACCCGATTCGATATGCACTCTTTGGAAACAGAGCAGTACGAGAACATAAAAACGAATGGTACGGCCATGCTAACGGGCTTCACCTATAATGATCCTTATTTTTCAGATCAAATTGTGATCGACAAGGCAGATGTAAAAATGAGCCCGGAAAATATTATGCTAAAATCCTTCAAAGCCAAAACAGGTGAGACCGATATTGCCGCTACGGGAAGCATTCAGAACCTGATCCCTTGGATCATGGCCAAGCAGGATTTAAAAGGTAATTTCAATGTTCAATCCAACACCTTTAATGTAAGTGACTTTATGGGGATAGATACCGGAGAAGCGAATGTTGCCAGTGAGAATTCTTCGGAACAATCGTCTACCGCTTCTACCGAAGGGGAAGCCATCAAGATTCCCGATTTTTTGGATGCTACGCTCAACTTCAATGCTAAAAAGGTAAAATACGACAATTTGGAGCTTCAAAATTCCAGTGGAACGGTTACCATAAGCGATGAAACAGCATTTCTTAAAAATGTGAAATCGAACATTCTAGGCGGCAATGTGGCACTGTCTGGGGATGTGAACACCAAAGATGAGGTGCCCTCCTTTAGCATGAATTTGGATCTTCAGCAAATAGACATCGATGAGTCTTTTGGACAATTGGCACTGTTGAAATTCATTGCACCCATTGCACAGGCATTGGACGGAAATTTAAACACCACCCTGAATCTCAAGGGAAAACTGAACGACGATCTAACTCCCAATCTCACTACTATTGCCGGTAATGCTCTGGCACAAGTGGTAACCGCACAGGTCGATGCGCAAAAAACACCTTTGCTTTCCAAATTGGGGGAACAGGTTTCCTTTCTTAATTTGGATAAATTGAGTGTGCAAGATGTAAGTACTGCACTCGATTTCAGTGATGGAAAGATTGTCGTAAAACCCTTCGATTTCAATATTGAAGACATTACGGTAACGGCCAGCGGGAACCATAGTTTGGACAAGAACATGAGTTATACCTTGACTATGGACGTTCCTGCCAAGTATTTAGGGGGAGAAGTAAATAAGTTATTAGCCAAACTAGATCCGACTGAAGCGCAAAACACCAAGGTTTCCTTACCCGTTGGAATTGGTGGCACCTTTACCAACCCCTCTGTCTCTGTCGATACCCAAGGAGCGGTAACGACACTCACCCAGCAACTTATTCAAAAGCAGAAGGAAGAACTTACCAATAAAGGAACTGATATTTTGAAGGATATCTTAGGTGGTGGAAAGAAAGAAGATGCCAAAGCCGATGATAATGGCAATACCACCCAGGAACAAACTACGGAAGTTGTAAAAGACATCATAGGAGGAATCTTCGGGAAAAAGAAAAAGAAAAAAGACTCGACAAAATCTGGCAATTAGGCGTTTTAACGTTTTTTTGAAGGAGGAGAGCGTAAGTTTTTACTTCCCAAGCGCACTAATGAGTCATGATTTTGGGATTTTTTCTTTTGGGTGCTGTTCTCTCCATATTGGGAGCCATACCATTGGGCGCTTCCAATCTGGCCGTTGTTAGCACAACTTCCAAACACTCCTTGTCCCATGGCATGAAGATAGCTTATGGCGCTGGTATAGGGGAGGTAGTCTTGGCCTTTGTCGCCTTAAATTACAGCATGGTGTTCAGTGATTTTTTCGAAATGAACCCATGGATTCAAGTGCTGTTCATATCTGTTCTATTTATAGTTGGACTTTATTTCCTAACGCCTAAAAAAATCAGGATTTCAGTGAAAGGCGCTCCCACCAAGGGACTGAGGTATTCAAAATTTATGATAGGATTCTTCCTATCGTTTATCAATCCTCCGGTCTTGTTGTATTGGATTCTCGCGATCTCTATTGCCAAAAACCATCTCTTGGAGATTTCGGAAATGAGCCCGATGAACATGCTCTTGCTTTTTTTTACGGGTGTATTTCTGGGAAAAGTGGTGACCCTTTTCTTTTACGGAAAGTTAAGCGATCGAATAAAACAAAAAAAGAAGGGTGAAAAATCCAAACTCTATCGAGTAATTGGTGTAAGCCTGATTGCGATTTCCTTGGCCCAAATGGTTCGGTATTGCCTTCAGTAGTTATTGTGAATTAACGTCAATAGATACCTTGTAACCTTCATTTGCCCTTACGTTGAAAACGGTATCGTCGTCGAAAATGAGATACTGCCCTTTTATTCCTTTTAAGGTTCCGGTATATTCTGGCGTTTTATCCAGATTTAAACTCTTTGGTTTCTCTGGATACCCCAGCACGGGAAACTCCAGATGGGTCTCTCCGTTCTGATCCAGGAAGTAATCGGAGACTTCGGCGGGAACATATTCTTTCAATTTGGAACGCCAGTCGATAAGATCTACATCCTCAATTTCATTTTTCAGCATTTTACGCCAATTGGTTTTATCGCTCACATGCTCCTTTAGTGCTACTTCCGTAATTCCCGCAAGGTAGCGGTTGGGAACCTCGGCAATTTCGATAGCCTCGTGAGCCCCTTGATCGATCCAACGGGTAGGCACTTGGCTTTTTCTGGTAACCCCGACCTTTACATTACTACTATTGGCCAAGTAAACAATGTGCGGTTGCAATTGCACCTGTTTTTCATACTCCAGATCCCGATCTTCTTGACCCAGATGCGCCTTGCTCAATTCCGGACGCATGATCCAATCGGCTGCTTGTGGGATTTCATAGAAACAATCATAACAAAACCCTTGTCGGAATATTTTTTTGTTCAAATGACAGTTAAGGCATTCGTACCCCACAAAGGCAAGGGTCACTTTCTTATTGAGCAACTGGTTCATATTTAAAAAACCATTCTCGAATACCAAATAATACTGGATGGGACTTCCATTTTCGGTACGCATTTTCGTAAGAACACCTTCGTAGCTCATTCTATTAAAATTGTTATTTTTACTCTGTAAAGATAGGTCAAAAACATGCCAATTCCACTCGTTAATTCCATTGCCTCTTGGTTTCTCAAAAAGCGCTTTCATCAGATTGAGCTTTTTCTGAAATATCCCATTGAAGTGCAGGAGGAGTTGTTGCAATCGTTATTGCAGCAAGCCAAAGGCACTGAGTACGGTAAGCGGTATGACTTTTCTTCGATACAATCCTATCGCGAGTATGCCGATCGTGTTCCTATTAGTCAGTACGAAGATATCGAACCCGATATTGAGCGTTCTCGTTGTGGGGAAGCTAATATTTTTTGGCACAAACCCATTAAATGGTTTGCTAAATCCAGTGGTACTACCAATGCCAAAAGCAAGTTCATTCCGGTGAGTGAAGAATCCTTGGAGAATTGCCACTATGCAGCCAGTAAGGATTTGCTATGCATGTACCTTAACAACAATCCAGATGCTCAGCTGTTCGTGGGTAAAGGATTACGGTTGGGGGGAAGCAAGGAGCTATACAAAGAAAACGGAACCGCTTTTGGGGATCTTTCGGCCATTTTAATAGACAATATGCCCTTTTGGGCCGAATTCAGCAGTACGCCTAGCAGTGAAATCTCCCTCATGGCCGATTGGGAAACCAAAATGCAGGCGATCGTGGATGAGACTATCAATGAAAATGTGACCAGCTTAGCAGGTGTTCCGTCATGGATGCTGGTATTACTTAATAATGTGCTGGAAACCACCTGCAAGAAGCACATATTCGAAATCTGGCCCAATTTGGAGGTATACTTTCATGGCGGGGTAAGTTTCGATCCCTATATCGATCAGTATAACAAACTGTTCCCGAGGGAAAATTTTAGGTACTACGAAATTTATAATGCTTCGGAAGGCTTTTTCGCCATCCAAGACAGGAATGCCAACAAGGAGCTATTGCTTATGTTGGATTATGGTATTTTTTACGAGTTCATTCCGATGGATTCCTATGGAACGCCTAATGAAAGGATCATTCCCTTGTCTGAAGTGCAAGTGGGAAAGAATTATGCCATTGTAATCACCACCAATGCCGGCCTCTGGCGTTATAAGATTGGGGACACCGTTCGATTTACTTCCATAAATCCGTATCGCATTAAGGTTACAGGTAGAACTAAACATCACATCAATGCCTTTGGGGAGGAACTTATTATAGAAAATGCTGAAGCTGCATTGAAAAAAACCATGCAGATGACGGCTTCAGAAATTGTGGACTATACTGCTGCTCCTATATTTATGAACGGAAGGGAAAAGGGGGCACATGAATGGATCATTGAATTTAAAACCCCACCCAAGGATGTTACAGAGTTCACCCAGCTCTTGGATCGCTCTCTACAAGAAGTGAATAGCGATTATGAAGCCAAGCGATTTAACAATACTACCTTGAACGCACCAAAAATTCATTGTGGGAGGGAACGCTTGTTTTACGACTGGCTCAAGGAAAAGGACAAATTGGGCGGGCAGCATAAAGTCCCCAGACTTTCCAATACAAGGGACTATTTGGAAGAGCTTTTACACCTAAATAAGTAGATTCCCTTTTGTAATGGTCAATTAAAAGCATTTTCTACCGACCAAAAAACAGCTTTAAATCGATGATAATGATCACTTTATCGAGAAGGTGATTTTTTTATGCACTTTAACGAATTTTCCTACGACTTCAACTAAAAGTTTTGGTAGTATTTTTCTTACTGCATACGTTTGAAACATCAAATTACAATTGGGGCTGTAATGAAAAATATAAAAAAAGGAATAGTAACTGTAGTATTGATTGCCGTAGCATTGGGTTCTTTTACCTCTTGTGCGACAACCATGAAAGTAAACACCGAGGAATCGGTTTCCGGTTACACATTAAAAAATAAGAAGGAGTTAATGCAACAAAAGATTGTGCACAAAAAAGCCAAAACGGTATTGGCAACTCCTTAAGACTATGTAATTATTTAGGTTAAGTTTAAGTGAAAAAAGCCTCTAGATCCCAGGATCGAAGAGGCTTTTTTTTATGGTTTAACTTGAGCTATTTACGATACAGCCTTAAGTTTCTTAATGGTCGATTTGTTTAACTTCTCTTCGGCATACTCTTGCGTAACATGAAGTTTCTTATCGGTAGTACTTGGTAATTCGTACATCGCATCGGTTAACACCGCTTCACAGAGGGATCGCAATCCCCGAGCCCCTAATTTATACTGAATGGCCTGTGACACGATAAAATCCAATGCCTCTTCCGTAATTACAAAATCAATCTCATCCATTTCGAACAGTTTCTTATACTGCTTGATAATGGCATTCTTTGGCTCTGTAAGAATTGCACGTAGCGTGCCTTTATCCAACGGATTCATATAGGTGAGCACCGGAAGCCTTCCAATGATTTCCGGAATCAATCCGAAATCTTTCAGGTCTTTCGGGATGATATACTTCAAAAGGTTATCACGTTCCCGTGTATCATCGCTTTTGGAAGCGCTAAATCCAACCGCTTGCATGTTCAGTCGCTTAGAGATATGGCGTTCAATTCCATCGAATGCCCCACCTGCTATGAACAGGATATTTTCGGTATTCACTTCGATAAATTTCTGATCGGGATGCTTTCTCCCACCTTTGGGCGGAACATTAACAACAGTTCCTTCCAACAACTTGAGTAAGGCCTGCTGCACTCCTTCTCCACTCACATCGCGGGTAATGGAAGGATTATCGCTTTTACGGGCAATTTTATCGATCTCATCGATGAATACAATTCCGTTCTGTGCTTTTTCCACATTGTAATCGGCCGCCTGTAACAAGCGGGTAAGAATGCTTTCTACATCTTCCCCTACATAACCGGCTTCAGTAAGTACCGTAGCGTCTACGATCGCCAAAGGAACATTGAGCATACGCGCCACAGTCTTTGCCATAAGCGTTTTACCGGTCCCGGTTTGCCCAACAATGATGATATTACTTTTTTGGATCTCAATATCATCCTCACTTTTGGGCTGCAGCAAACGTTTGTAATGGTTGTAAACGGCCACAGACATCACCTTCTTGGTATGCTCTTGCCCGATAATGTAATCGTCCAAGAACTCCTTGATGGCCTTTGGTTTTTTCAGCATCATTTCCTTGGTAAGCTCTGTATTGGTAGAATGCAGGGCTTCCTCGACCACAATACCATGGGCCTGCTCGATGCAACGATCGCAAATGTGGGCGTCCAGCCCAGCAATCAATAAATTGGTTTCGGCTTTTTTACGACCACAAAACGAACATTCTAAATCTTCTTTTGCCATAACCTAACTTTTTAGGGGGTATTTATCCGCGGGACAATATTTCATCTATCATTCCGTATTCCAAAGCCTTGTCGGCTTTCATCCAATAATCACGATCACTGTCTTCGTAGACCTTATCGAAGGTCTGCCCGCTATGCTTGGCGATTATTTGGTACAATTCGTCCTTAAGGGTTAAGATTTCCCGTGCAGTAATTTCAATATCACTAGCCTGTCCTTGAGCTCCACCCAATGGCTGATGAATCATTACCCTTGAATGCGGTAATCCACTTCGTTTCCCTTTCTGACCAGCACACAACAGCACGGCCGCCATAGAAGCCGCCATTCCTGTACAAATAGTGGCTACATCGGGCTTAATGAATTGCATCGTATCGTAGATACCCAATCCGGCATACACGCTTCCGCCTGGTGAATTAATATATATCTGGATGTCCTTAGAAGCATCTACACTCTCCAAAAACAACAATTGAGCCTGTACGATATTGGCTACTTGATCATTGATTCCAGTTCCCAAAAAGATGATCCTATCCATCATAAGTCGAGAGAATACATCGAAAATCGCGATATTCATCTGACGTTCCTCAATAATATTGGGAGTAAGACCCACAGGATACATACTGCTTACCACCTGATCGTAATAGGTACTGCTGATTCCTTGGTCTTTAATTGCAAAGTCTTTAAACTCTTTTCCGTAGTTCATATAGTAGTATCAATTTTTCTAAAATAAAAAGCGTTGAATGCACCCATTCAACGCCCTAAAGATAACTATTTTATCGCTCATTTAAGCGTAGGCTTCTTTAATGAATTTGTCGTAGGTGACTTCCTTAGTCTTCAATTTCGCGTTTTCCTTAAAAAATTGAAGCATTTTGTTGGTCCCTAGCTGTTCTGAAATTCGCTTCACCTCATCTTGGTTCCCCATAATGCGCGCTACAACGCCGTCCACCTCTTCCTCGGTGGGATTCATTTGTCCAAACTGAGCCATCTGGGCCTTGATCATGTTTGCCGTATAGTCCTTCAACTCATCGAAGGTAACTTGCAAATCGTTATCGACACGAAGTTTTCCTTCGATTAACTGATAACGCAATCCTTTTTCACTTCTTTCGAATTCCTCTTTTGCCTCTTCTTCTGAAAGCTCTTTCTCACCGGATACTTTGATCCAGCGCGTTAGGAATTCTGAAGGCAAGTCGAATTTGGTATTCTCGATTAAGGACTCTACCACATCGTTCAATAATTTCTGATCGCTCTGCTGCTCGAACTGTCGTTCTGCATCCTCTTTGATCTTTTCTTTCAATTCATCTTCCGAAGACACGGCACCATCCCCAAATAACTTATCGAACAACTCTTGGTCCAATTCGGCCATCTCACGGGTATTTACCTCTTCAATTTTTAGGGTTACTTCGATATCCAAACCATGGGCATCGTCATGGGAAACCCCGAGAAAACGCTGATTGTCATGATCGTCTTTAAAAAGACCTTTGGTTTTCAACACCACTTCATCACCCACTTGGGCACCTACCAAAGCTTTTAGCTGGCGCTTCCCTTTAATCACTTCGGTATCGAAAGTGGTCTTTTGTTCGATTTCCTTTTCGGTCGAAGTAAAGGTTCCTGAAATCTCATCCCCTTCGGCTACTTCATCCTTGGAAATCAATTTTCCGTATTGCTTGCGGATGCTCTTTACTTGGTTTTCGATCATTTCGTTATCGGCTACCACTTTGTAATGGGTAACGGCTTTTTTCTTCACGTCCACATCGAACTCCGGCGCTAATCCCAATTCGAATTCGAAGGCGAATTCTCCGGAATCCCAATCAATATCCGCTTCGTTCTTGGGTAATGGATTCCCCAATACATCCAATTTTTCTTCGGTTAAATATTTGTGAAGGTTTTCCTGAAGCAATTTGTTCACTTCTTCTACCAATACTGCCTTGCCGTATTGCTTACGTACCATTCCCATAGGGATATGTCCTTTTCTAAAACCGGGAATGCTTGCGTTTTTTCGGTAGTTGTTCAGCACAGTATCTACCTTTTCTGAATAGTCCTCTTTCGAAATTTCCACGGTGATTACCGCGTTTAAGCTATCGATGTCTTTTTTTGTAATATTCATACGTCTTGAAAAATTTTGACCTCTTCAATTTAGAGGGTGCAAAAGTACAACTTTTCCAAGAAGTCGACAAGCTTTTAAAAACTGAAATTCAAGGGTTTATTTTTCCTTATCCAGCATGGAATACAAGATGGATTGCAGGAAGGAGAGCAATAAACTAAAGATCAGTGCCCAAAGGATTCCATCTACCGAGAAGCCAGAAATGAAATAGTCGGCAATAAGGACCACGATGGCATTGATCACCAAGAGAAACAACCCCAAAGTAACGATGGTCACAGGAAGGGTAAGCACTACCAGTATGGGCTTTACAATGGCCCGCAATAAACCGAGTACCACAGCGACAATAAGTGCAGAAACATAGCTATCTACCCCCACACCCGGCAGCACATAGGCAAGAATCATTACAGCCACAGCCGTGAGCAATACTTTGAGCAGGGTTTTCATTTGCAATGGTTTTGTATAAATATAGTAAAAAGAACCAAACTCATAAAAAAAGCGCCCCATTTCGGGACGCTTTTTGTATCGTGAAAGAAGGTAACTTTTAGTTCCCTCCATTGTTATGCACTTGTACAGTAGGATAGTCTCCTATGTCTACGGTAGGGATGTTCGCATTGTATTTTCTGTTGATCGCATCGATCGCCAAATTCGCTACGTAAGCATACCCTCTTGAGGTTGGGTGTACCCCATCCAATGAGAAAGCTCCTCCAGTTACAAAGGTATCGGAAAGCAATCCTCCGTTGTAAGGGATGCCGGTGCTGGCCACCTGCGCCAATTCTGCTCTGGCATCGATTAGAATTAGGTCTCGAGCTTGCGCAATGCCTTCGATGGTTGCGTTGTAAGCCGCAGCAGCTGTTGCAACGCTAGCTTGCTCACTAGTAGACAATACCCACTGGTCTTCCATAGGGAAAGTAATACCGTTGATGGAAAGCTGAGCCGCATCGGCTTCTGGCAATCCTAGCCCTAACAATTCGGCCAAGCGATCTGTATTCAATTGTCCGATTACCCCAGCACTGGTCAATACCATCAAGTCATCAGCATTGGCCTGACGGGCCTGTCCGTATTGCAATCCGAAGATAGTCGCAGTAGGAGCATCCAGTCCTCCGGATATCAATACTTGTGTTAACTCCGCGCTCAGATCTACCAAAGAATCATCCTTGATGACCACAAAACTAGCTGCATTGGTTGCAAACTGAATGGATCTCTCAGGCACTCCCAAGAAAGCAAAGGCTTGGTTCAACAATGCATAAGTAGCATTCAAAGTTTCAATCTGTGATCCGAAATCCGGGTTGGTAGGATCCAAGGCCTGAGAAGGCACTGTAGTAAAGAATGGAATGGACGTTACATCAGGTAAGTTCACTACCATTCCCTCGGCTCCTCCAGCCATTAAAGCATCTAACACTCCTGCGTATGAAGCAGCAAAAACATTAGGGTCTGTAATATCGTTTCCACCGTATGTGGTAGGATCTAAATTCCCTGTTTGATCTACTCCAGTTCCTCCTGATGTAGCATACCCAAGGATGTCGTTGTTTCCAATCCAAAGGCTGAAGAACGTTGGACTCATGGCAGCGGCATCACCTGCCACTGTAGTTCCAGCGCTGGTTGCCATACGTGCAAAGTAAGGGTTGGCAGTTCCGGCCAATACCCCAGAAGCATC
>JAHQVM010000137.1 GCA_019634365.1 Flavobacteriaceae bacterium
ATTCGAACCTGCGAAGGTAAAAACCAACAGATTTACAGTCTGTCCTCGTTGGCCGCTTGAGTATCTCCCCAAGCTTATTTGCACACTATTTTAAGAACGTTTTCTGAGTTGTCTTTCAGAACCTTTTTTGAGCCGATGGAGGGACTCGAACCCACGACCTGCTGATTACAAATCAGCTGCTCTAGCCAGCTGAGCTACATCGGCTTTTTGCCACTTTTCTACACCCAATTTTCAGCATAAAAAAGTCCGCTATTTCTAACGGACTGCAAATGTATAGATTTTATTTTTTCTACAAAACTTTTTTCAAAAAAAATCATCCGGCATGTGCCCGCTGTTTTTGTTTTCTTTTTTTAAGTTGTCTTTCCAGGGTTTGTACGCATTCGTCTGTGCCAGCTTCGAAAGTCCTAGCCTCTTTCTTTACCATGAGATCCCCGCCGGGAATACTCAATAAAATCTCTACGCTTTTGTTTTCCTTTTCGCTGGTTTTTTGAACCTTCAAATACACGTCTGCGTATATAATCCGATCGTAAAAAAGTTCTAGTTTGGCGAGTTTCTTATTTATGAAGTCAATAAGTTTAACGTCCGCTACAAAGTTGGGGGTTTGCACGTTTACCTTCATACGCAAAAAATTTTAAGTTAGTAGTTATTTTGAGTTGCGCGGGTGGGCATCCCGGTACACTTGCTTCAATTGCGCCATATTATTATGGGTGTATACTTGTGTGGAAGCCAAACTCGCATGTCCAAGCAGTTCTTTTACTGCATTTAAATCTGCACCTTCATTAAGCAGGTGCGTTGCAAAAGAATGTCGTAAGATGTGAGGACTTTTCTTAACCTTTTCAGATGCTTTACTAAAATAAGAATTTATAACTCGGTAAACAAGTGTTTCATACAATTTAACGCCTTTTTTAGACAGTAACAGAGTGTCGTTATCTTCTATTTTCGGAAGCTTGCTCCTTTCCTCCAAATACAACTCCAGGGATTCCATCAAGGAGGGCAGCAACGGAATGCGCCTTTCCTTATTCCGCTTCCCCAAAACCTTTACAATACCTTCGGCCATGGAAATACTATGCATTTTTAACCCCACCAGTTCGGCCCTTCGCATTCCAGTAGCATAAAACAACTCCACTATTAATCTGTTCCTCACCCCCTCAAATCCTTCTTCTTCCCTAAGTAGGGCAATGACATTTTCTATCTCTGTTTGCGAAAAGGGAACCTGTACCTTTTTGGGAATCTTAAGTGCTTTGTGCTTGGCCAATGGGTTGACTTCTATCTGACCTGTTTTCAACAAAAATCGGTAATAGGACTTTAAGGAGGACACCTTTCGGTTAATACTTCTATTGGCAATCCCCTTCTCCACCAAGGAAACAATCCAACTTCTTATTACGCTGTAGTTCACTTCTTCGATACCCTCATACCCATATCCAACTTCAGCAAAACTCAAAAAATCATCCAGATCCTTCCTATACGCAGTTACCGTATGGACCGAGTACTTCTTTTCTAAGGTGAGATAATCTATGAAGGCCTTAAATGACATATTGGGCATTGAAATGGAAAGGTACAACATCTATGACCCAATTGGAAAATGAAGACATAAAAAAATCCGCCGGCATCATTACCTAGCGGATTTATATATCTATACGGAAGAAAATGCTTAGATTTCTTCTGCGTCTCTTAGACCTTGAATGTACTGCGCTTTTTGAATTTCAGCTCTTCTTCGTACTGAAGGTTTTGTGAACTGCTGACGTGAACGCAACTGTCGCATCGTTCCTGTACGATCGAACTTACGCTTGAAACGTTTTAGGGCTCTATCGATATTTTCTCCGTCTTTTACTGGTATTATTAACATAGTGTCATCACCTCCTCTCTTTTTCGGACGGCAAAGATAAAAAGGTTTTTGTTATAGATGCAATGGAAAATGAAAAATTTATTGTTTGAATAGCGAAGCACGCTTGCTTAAATCCCGAATCAACTTCTCTTCCTCCTCACTTTCCAGGAGCACATTGTACTTCTTCCAGAAATTTTGATTGTATGGCCTGGAAGAAAAAATGTCATCGGACCACTCTTGTTTACTCGCATTGCTCACGGTAGTAGAATCCTGTACAATTTCGGTAAAGAGTATTTCCTGAACAGTATAATAGAACTGCTCATCCTTCGCTTCCTGGTCAACCTCTTTTTTCTTATCTGAAGAACGATCCCCTATGTTCACCAGTTTAGGAGTTTCGTAGTAAATGTATTTCGGGTACATCTTTTCCTGGTATTCCATAAAGGTCATCGTCAACCTATGATTCACCAGCGTATCGTACAATGATTTACTTCTTCGTTTCTGGATATCTGAAGCCGCTACCAATTCATATTCGATCTTCTTAATGGCATAGCTATCCCAATCGATGTACAACCAACCGTTGGCCTCAAACCCTTCGTTATAAACATCTGGTGTATTGAGCCCCACGAAATCCGTACTCTTCATAATCTTTATCTTATAGAGTTTCTTTTCATTTTCAACCAATACGGTATCCAGTTCGAACTGGTGTTTCTCCAAGATATTTTTTCCGAAAAGTGCATTTCTCATATTCGAATTACGCACCAAGTTCAACTTGCCTTTAAACAGGTTACTCAAACCGTTTATACGACGGTCATTCCATTTAATGGCATTCACTAGAGAGGAACGTTGAATTGTATCCCTTCTCAAGTTACGAGCTCTTAGTCTTTTGTTGTTGGTTTTATTCTTTAAATAGGCGGCATAGGCGAACAAGCTATCCACGTCTCGCAGGTCATAACTTTTTCGGGTCTCATCCACATTAATTTTAAGATGATCCCGAGAACCTGCTGCATAACTCGAGTCATACACGGTAATAGCACTTTCAATAAGCCATTTATATTCTTTTTTATTACGCTCTTTATGACGCAGAAAACCTTTCTGCAAATATGCTTGCTCCGGAAGGTTCTCCTCCAATTCTTCCAAAGCCCTTAATACAATATCGTTACCGGTTTTGGGACGTGTGGTGGCGACCAAAAGCACCTCATCCAAAGAGGCAATATCCTCTTCTAGAAATATGTCTTCATCGTTCACAAATTCCCCAACAGGGGTTTTAAAACTGGAATATCCTATGGACGAAACGACAATAGTATCATTGATATGCTTCTTGGGAATTAATAGCACAAACTTGCCATCGGAATTACTCACCGTACCGATCGTAGTATTCTCTACATAAATGCTGGCGCTCTCAATAGGCATAAAGGTATTGAAGTCCACAATTTTACTTCGAACTTCTGTCTGTGAGAAAGCAGATAGAAAAATTAGGCTGGCAGCAAAACCCAGTAGGTATTTAAAATAGGTGTGTTTCATTGTATAGATTGTTTAACCACCCGTTCACCCTGCAATTTTCAGACCACATTGGGGATGTCCTTATATTTAGGTGGCTGGCTTATAGCTTTTACCGTCGATCACCATTTTGGCGATGATCTCTTTAAGGATTTCACTGGTTCCTCCCCCTATGGGGCCCAATCTGCTATCCCTTAAGTTCCTTGCTAGCGGATATTCTTCTATATAACCATATCCCCCCAACATCTGAAGGCATTCATACGCCACTTCGTCCGATACCTTGGTAGATACCAATTTGGCCATACTGGCCTCCTTTACCACATACTCCTTATCCCCCAGGCGCTTTGCGGTGGTGTAATTAAACGTTTTACACATTTCCACCTCACTCGCCATCTGGGCTACACGGTGCCTTAGTGCCTGGAATTTATCCAAGGATTGACCAAAGGCAATTCGGTCTTTCATATACTGCAGCGTATATTCTATGGCCCATTCACTTCTGGCATGCGCATTAATGGCCATCACCAAACGTTCTAATGCCAAATGCTGCATGAGGTAATTAAAGCCTTTCTTTTCTTCTCCCAACAGATTACTCGCAGGAATCTTAACATTGTCGAATGCAATTTCGGCCGTATCACTGGCACGCCATCCCAACTTATCCAGTTTGGTGGCAGAAATTCCTGGTGTATCCCGATCCATAATAAACATGCTTATTCCACGCCCGCCTTCTTCTGGATGGGTTTTGGCAGATACTACCAAATAATCACTATAAATTCCGTTGGTGATGAACGTCTTAGACCCGTTGATAATGTAATGATCGCCTTCTTTTACCGCTGTGGTTCGCATGCCTGATACGTCACTTCCTCCAAAGGGTTCAGAAATACAAAGACAACCGATCTTGTCGCCACTTATACTGGCAGGCAAGTACTTCTCTTTAATGGCTTCGCTCCCTTCGGCATTTACATGGGTCATTGCCAAATAGGGATGCACCCACATAGCAGCGGCAAAACCCCCACTATTGATCCGTTGCAATTCTTCTAAGTAAATAACGAGATAGAAGATATCTAGATCCAATCCGCCATATTTCTCAGGATAGGAAATACCGAAGTATCCCATCTCTCCCATTTTCTTCCAAATGAAACGTTCTATTGTACCCGTCTCTTCCCATTTGTCAATATGCGGAACTACTTCCTTTTGCAAAAAATCCCTAAAACTTTTTCTGAAGAATTCATGTTCCTCTGTAAAATACATATTGCTCATTCGCGATTGGGTTTAATGGATCGGGGTATTTGGATCTGCACAGTGGTACGCATAAAATACATTTCATTCAAGATTGTGCAGTGTTCACCCGACTATTTACTCTATGAGCAAATATAATTGAATTAACTGTAATTTTTGGGGTGTCAATTCTTCAATTTTTGTCAATTCTTCAAATTCTGAGATCCCTTCCCTAAGATACACAAACTCCCATATTTTTTTGGCCAAACCGAATGAAATCCCGGGAATGGTAGACAGATCCGAGGCAGATGCCTTATTCAGGTTCATTTTTACAATAGGTCTGGGATTCTTAACTTCGAAACGTTGCAACGCCCGTTGGATTACTTCAGGTTTAATGCCCCACACATCATACAATTGAAATTCGTGATCGAATCCATCCAGCTGGTTCCTTTTTTCAATAATCCGTTGACTAAAAACCTCCCCAATACCACTTACCGCTTGCAGTTGTTCTTGGGTAGCCGTATTTAGATCGAGTTTCTTTCCAGTAAAAGCTTCTGCTTTGGCGTACGATCTCCTTTTGTATTTCTTGGGATTTTTGATCCAGTCAGGAAATTTGAAGTAGGGACTCATAGTTCCCAGAACCGAATCCGGAACTTGGGTCACCCTTTTAAAATCGGCCACAGAATTGATCCATTTTCCTTGTTCGCGAAAGTCCTTAAGACGATCATACTCTTGGGG
>JAHQVM010000138.1 GCA_019634365.1 Flavobacteriaceae bacterium
AACTTTCGACGTCATTTATGCGGATCCAGCTCGAAGACATTCTTCAAAAGGTAAGGTATTTCTACTGGAAGATTGCCAGCCTGATATTATTGGTAATTTCGACTTCATTTTTGAACGATGCCATCAATTCCTATTGAAAACATCACCTATGTTGGATATTTCATCTGGCCTTCAGGATTTACGTTGGGTGAGGGAAATCCATGTGGTAGCTGTGGATAATGACGTAAAAGAGCTGTTATGGCTTATGGAAAAGCAATACGCGGGAGAAATTAAAATAGTTACCCAAAACTTTACCAAGGAAACGGTTCAGCCGTTTCATTTTATGTGGGGTCAAACGATCGAACCTACCTATTCCCTTCCGAAGCGCTATTTATATGAACCCAATGCAGCCCTTATGAAAGCAGGGCATTTTGGGGAGCTGAGCCAAAAATTAAATGTGGACAAGCTCCACCAGCACAGCCATTTATTCACGGCAGATCATTTGGTAGATATGCTAGGAAGGACCTTTACTATTGAAGCTATTATTCCCTATCAGAAACGAAACATGGCTCCATTTAAAAATACAAAAGCAAATGTTACGGTTCGTAATTTTCCAGAAAGTGTAGCTACATTGAGAAAAAAATGGCGGATCAAGGATGGTGGGCAAGTTTATCTGTTTTTTACAAAAGATAAGAACGAATCCCTTATTGTGCTGCGGTGCTCCAAAATGGACCACCAACCATAACTACGGAGCAAGGCGAAACCAGTACATCCTGGAAACTATGGCCAACCCAATGAATACTACATTGATCAAGTTGAAGTATACGGGATCCTTATGGGCTGCATGGGCAATAATCGCGGTTAGGAAGAACAATACTACCCCGGCGTACGTCCATTCTTTAAGGGGCACAGGTAGATTGGGTATGAGTAACAGGAGCACTGCAATAAGCTTTAAAACCGCAAGCTGAATGCGAAAATAATCTGGGAATCCCAAATCCTTGATTCCCGAAATTGTTGAAGCGCTAAAAAGATAGGAATAGGAACTGTACAGTAACATTAGGGATACCAACAATGTGCTTGACCAATAAATACTTTTTACAGACATGTATTACAATTTTGATTGCGCCAAGATCTGTTTCTTTAATAAAACGATCTGCCCCAAATGATAATGTGTATGCTCAATAATTCCAAGAATATTGCGGAAGTAACTACCATAAGCCTCTTTTACAAAAGCTTCTTTCAACTTTTCTGAAGGCAATTTAGCGACATGATCCGCCAACTTTTCCCCATCTCGCCATAATTGATCCTTTAACTGTTGCCAATCACTTGCAGAAGAAATGGGTGGAGCATCGTAACTGTATTTGTCACGTATATCCAAAGTTCCCCCTTCAAAAACCGGAATAACACCGTGCATGTAGTAGTTAATATGGAATACCAAGACACCAATGTTGTTTAATGGGTCTATTTTTTCATTGGCCATTTGCCAGCTTACTCCTTCCAGGGCATCCTGTAAGGTAACACCAGTCATATTGGAACCAGAGAGCATATCCCGGATTTGTTGTGCTAACTGCTGTTGTATGGTCATAAAGAACAATTTAGGGTTAAAGGTAAACTAGTATTCGATAGCGTCAAAATCTACATAACCATGTAGAACAAAAAACTCCCGCCGAAGCAGGAGTTAATTTGGAGGGAAGCATCACTATTGAATAATGCACTGGTTTCCAACACGGATACCACAGAGGATTCCCAAGCAATTGTTATCCCTAGGCAAACATCCTCCCTGGCAAACAGGAGGGAAAGGATAACCGTTTCCTGCGCGGCAATACTCTGTTGTCGCATTGACTTCAATATTTGTGAAGTCGATATAGGTATAAGCCTCATTGTCGATATCGGATTGTGAGGTTTTCAGCAATTCGATTTTGTTCACACCATTTTTCTCACCAAACACCAGATAGTAGAACCCAGCTTCAGGGTTCATTTGTGCATCGACTGCGTAAACTTTATCGAATAAGGAACAAAAATTGGATTCAAGTGTGACTTTTAGTGCTTCACTATGGATGGTTTTAATGAAGTCACTTTTAAAGGCTTCGATATATTCTGAAGGTACATCGTCTGGGTACTTTTCATCAGTTTTCAATGATGAAAAGCTAAAGATCGTTAGGGATATCGCCACTAGTGCGAACGAAAACAATAATTTTTTCATGATGGTTTGTTTTATGGTTAATATGATATTAAATTACTAACATTCAGCATATTAACCCTGTATCAAACACACAAATGATTTATGGATTTACCACAAAGCCCATCACTAATTGAAGCCTATTGATCCTATATTTGACTAGCTTGGGTAGTTCTCCATCAAAACTATGATGGTACAATTCAAAAAATCCACCCTTTCGTGTGGATTTTGCAGAAGTTGTGATCGCGGCAGGATTGGATTTCCCGAAAGCGTTCCGCTTTGAAAATAAAAAAACCAAACTTTCAAATTCATACAAACATGATTTGACGTTTGGCTTTCTATTTATTCGTGATCGCGGCAGGACTCGAACCTGCGACCGTCTGCTTAGAAGGCAGATGCTCTATCCAGCTGAGCTACGCGACCGTTTTAATTTTGGTGGTGCAAATATAAAATTAACTCCATACTCAACAAAGATAAATACGCACATTTTTTTAGGTCATACAAAATTGCTGGATTTCCAGTAATAGCGAACTACTCGGTATTTTCGTTATTTTTGAATAACACAAGCTATCCAATCATGGAATGTGCCACGATATATTATGATAAGAAGCACTACTTTCCGATGCATCTGCATCCGGATTTGTATACCTTTTCATATATATTAGGTGGGGGTGCAGATCTTATGTGTAAGGACTCCATCTTTACTTTGAGGCCCAATGATTTGGTAATTATACCACCTTACATGGCCCATCAGTCATGGGTTGAAGGGTTTTTTCATTACAAAGTAATTCGGGTTCCAAAATCACATTCTTTTATAAATGATTCCAACACCCGTTGGGGTCTCACCATCATTCAGAATTGTTTTTCATACAAGGAACACTTCGATCAATGGTTCGAGTCCATCAAAAATTCTGATGGGACAAACTCCAGTACCATCAAAAGTTCGGATAGTATCCCCGAAGTGTTTAAGCGGTTTTTGGTCCCCAATAAGCCCTACTCTACCCATTCTGAAATGGTGCTTCGGAAAACACTAACGCATTTTGAGGAAAACTATGATCGGCCGATTCTTTTAGAAGAATTATCCGATATCACTTGTTTGAGTGAAAGTCATTTTCAGCGTTTGTTCAAAAAGAATATTGGGATCGCCCCCATGAGGTATTTGTTGAATCTCCGCATAGAAAAGGCCAAGGAGTACATTAAATCCGAGGAAAGCTTTTCTGATGTTGCCTATCAGACCGGGTTTTACGATCAGAGTCATTTCAACCGATACTTCAAAATCAATGTCGGAATGATTCCTAAGCGTTATGCCGATTTCGTGAAAGTATGATAGGATTTTACAATTTTTAGTGGATAAAATTGAAAACCTTGCATGAAAACCAAAAGTCATGCAGGATTCATATTCAAAAGAGGTTAAGGAAGCCGAAAAATCGCTTATAAGGTATTGTGGAGAATTCTCTCCGTTCATTGCAGAAAAGGCTTCAGGAAGTTATATCTATGATAAGGACGGAAGGGCCATCCTCGATTTTACCTCTGGGCAAATGTGTTCCGTGTTCGGTCACAATCACCCAAAGATTGTTGAGTTATTAGAAACGGCTGGAGACAAAGCCATTCACTTATTGAGTTCCATATTATCCCCTCCTGTGATAGAATTGGCACATAAATTATCCAGCGAACTACCCGAAGAATTATCGAAGTGCATCTTTGTGAATACGGGATCCGAATCCAATGAAGTCGCCATACGAATGGCCAAACTTGTTACAGGAGGGTTTGAAATCATAGGGTTTTCGGGCTCTTGGCACGGTATGACTGCCGGTGCACAATCTTATACCTACTCCAAAACCAGAAAGGGCTACGGACCTACCATACCAGGAAGCCTTATGATACCGGCTCCGTATGAATACCGCTGCCCCATTGCACACTGCAAGGGAACTTGCGATACTACCTGCTTAGAGGTTGGAATGCGCATGGCCGATCAACAATCGGTCGGAGAATATGCAGCCCTCATTGCAGAGCCCCTTCTTAGTGCTGCCGGTATGATAGAATTGAAACCCCAATATGTGAAACGATTAAAGGAGCTCTGTGAAGAAAGGGGCTTGCTACTAATCTTCGATGAAGCCCAAACGGCATTGGGCCGATTGGGAAAAACCTTTGCCTTTGAGTGGTACGATGTAGTCCCCGATTTCATTACCCTATCCAAAACCCTGGGCGGTGGACTGCCCTTGGCGGCTACTGTTACCACAGCAGAAATCGAAGAAGAATGCCATAGAAAGGGATTCGTATACATGACCTCACATGTTTCTGATCCATTCTGCGCATCCATGGGATTGGTAGCTTTCGACATACTACATGGTGAAGACCTATCGCAAAACGCATTGAAAATGGGAGATTACCTAAAAGACCGTCTCCTGGAACTTCAGGAAAAGCACGAGTGCATTGGCGATGTACGTGGAAAAGGGTTATTGCTGGGTGTAGAAATAGTGAAAGATCGAGAAACCAAAATACCAGATGATGACTTGGGAAGAAATATCTGTGACCGTTGTCTGGAGCTTGGGCTTAATATGAATATAGTTCGAATGAAGGGATATGGAAGTGTCTTTAGGATAGCTCCCCCTTTAACCATCACCAAAGAGCAAATAGATTTAGGCATCACTATGCTGGATCAGGCCATTACAGATTGTTTGGAGTCTGCATAAGTCTTTCCGTGCTTCATATGCTTTATAACATTTTGTTTAACATTAACATTATTTCTTTAAACAAATGGTATTTTTATACGAAATAAAATTGTTAGCTATGTTAGGACTATTCAAGAAAAAATCGGAAAAGCAGAAACTACAGGAACAATACGAAAAGTTATTAAAGGAAGCACACCGCCTTTCTACCAGTAATAGAAAATTGAGCGATCAAAAGGTCTTTGAGGCGGAGGAAATCATG
>JAHQVM010000139.1 GCA_019634365.1 Flavobacteriaceae bacterium
TAATGACAATTCAAGGGTTTTGATGGGAAGATTAAACCCTGTAGAATCCTTTAGTGGACAGATGAAATTCATTACATTCAATCTGAAAGATAGTTTGGTGTCAAAAATTCAATTTCTTTCAAAATCAAGTAAGGTCGAATATGAAGAATCCGATTTTAAATATTCGGACATTTCACGATACCAAATTTCTATTTCCACCTTCGATTTTGCAGTGGCTTCCCAAGTTTTCGGAACCTATAAATTAGTATTAGATGAAGAATTTGGATACTTCGACAATGATACTATTGTAAAAGGAACTTTTAAATGCATTAATTCGAGGATACAAAAGTTTAAGGAAATTCAAGAATGGAACATTCCGGAGTGGAATAAGAAGAAAAAGGAGAAATGGGGAATTCAATTAAACAAGTAAGTATTCAATATGAAATTATACTACCTAGAGGGTTTGGATTTAATGAAAATGATATTAAAATTTATGGTTTTTTTCAATGCGTACCTGTGACCTTAATGGATATTGAAACGATAAAGACTTTGGATTTGAATGATCAAAATCTGAAAGTAAGGAAAGATTGGGGTTTTAAAATAGTCAAGTAATACCATCATGAAATATTCTTTCTACCTCATTATTTTGACAGCAAATCTCGTTTCGTGCCAAACCAACTTCGATAGAGAAGTTTGGCTTGAGCCAAAAAATAATGAAGTTGTTACCAGACCCAATCCAAGGTACCTCATGGTTCACGACTTAATGGATAACCATCTAGAAATTGGACAAACAAAAGAAGAGGTATTGGAATTCCTGGGGATTCCTTCGGAAGATGGATTCAGGAAAAGGATTATAGAGGGTCGAATTCCACCAGATTCTCTGGAGATCGATAGAATACTAGAGATGGAACAACCAAATAAAGAAAGATTATTCCAACAGCTATTGAAATGGAATGATGAAAATAGTGAGCATGTGAAGATGGTTTCCTATTATGTGGGATGGACGTTGGCCGATGCTGTAAGTCTAGACATATTTCTAAATGATAGTGATGAGGTCACTGGATTCGAACTTCATCAACATTAGCAACATTAAAATCATGAAAAGATTATTTAATTTATGTATGGTTTTCCTTTTAACCATGGGATCCTTGGTGGCCCAAAAAAAGGAAGTGACAATAACTGCCGAAAGAGAAGGAGTACATCTAATTTTTAAAGCAGAGAACCACACTCGATCGCCTCAAAAGTTGACCTTTAGATTGACTAAAATCAAAGGGATGAGTGATAATAAAAGACAGGTGGTAAAGACGATTAACCCGGGTGCAATGGTAGATTTGAAGAAAGTACGCCTTACGGGTGGCAAGTATAGTTATCAATATGAAAAGGAAACAGAAATACCGAAAGCATATCTCAAACAGCATACAGTTCCTTTGGAGGATTTCTCAAAAATTAACCAAGGGATTGTGGTATTCAATAAAGATGGTTGTGGTCGATGCAGTTACACTACGAATTTCTTAATTGAAAATGGCATTCCCTTCAGAATAATTGATATCACCAAGAATAGAGAAAACCTAAACCTTATGTTTGAACTTCTTGAAAAAAATGGTGTCAAAGAATCGATTAGGACACCGGTGATCATGCAAAATGGAGTGCTTTCGCATTCGCATGAAGATTTGATGTCGTTTCTCGAACAAATGGAGTAAAGAACCAAATAACGTCGTGCTAACCATCCCGTGATGAAATATTTAGTCCTTATAATATCCGTACTTTCATTTTCAGCGTGTCATTCGCAAACGAAGAAAATTGAGAATCTTAATGCAGATGACTATGATATGATAACCATATTTCTTAACCAACAAGAAGTGAACTCCTATGTAGACATGCATGTGTTTAAAAAGAACCGCATCAATCTGTTTAACGGTAAATACATACAACACAAGAAATATTTTTCCTTGTATGATAGTATTTGTCGCAACGACAGGGATACCACACGTTTAAAATTTTACTGCCCTTTAGCCCATGGTTTTAAAATGTATCAAGATGTTTTAACTCAAAAAGATCTTGATTATCTATTGGCTAAATATGGAAATCAGGAAAAACAGGACATGACCCTTTTGGAAATGGATTCCATAATGCCAAAAGTCATGTTAAACAGGCATTCAAAAGAATATTATGATGAAATTGATTACGGGGATTACGGCAAGATGTCAACCCGTAATGAATTTCCTAGCATTCAAATTGACAACATCTACTTCACTGAAAGGAAAGAAGTGGCAATAATAGCATATACCCTTATTATTCCCACAAATGAAAGCGTAAGCAATTTTTATATCCTCAAAAAGATAGATGGAATTTGGTGGAAGCCAATCGGAACTTTTAAATTATGATAATAGGGAAATCAATTTACAGCCTAATATTTTTGACGGTCGGATTGAATAATGGAACATTAAAATCTCAAGAGATTAAAGTCGTAAATGAGGAAAGTAAAGTTTATGATTTTATAAATGACGTTTTTGAAGACAGTGAAAAGGAGCTATTCCTTGTAAAATACTTTCTTAGTGATAAGGGGTGGTTTTCTGTCTTTTCTGACGAGAGCTTTTTTAACGATTTATATGGTAATTGTTTGAATCTTAAGGACGAAAGTTCTCTGAAATTGAAAGATATTTTATCTAAGAATGATTATGATGAGGTGGCTTACAAATTATATACTTCGAGTTTGCATGAGAGAATAAATAAGAGAAAGCTAAGCGGACCGCTGAAGACCGTCAATAGTAGATTTAGAAAGGATGCTATTGAGATTACTAAGCCTATCTTTTTTTCAGATAAGGCGATCTTCTATCTAGTAAGCAACCATGAAGAGAAAATCATGATTTTCAAACTTGATGATCAGGCAAATTGGGTATTGTTCTGCGATAAGTATCTATATTATTCTAGCAAGAATTAGAATTCATGAAAAACGTTTTAATCATATTTTTAATTACTTTTTTTGTTCCTGGTTGTGCTTCAGATACTTACACTGATATGCAAATTGTCGAAGAATTCGTGAGCAAAGTAATCATTGAAAATCCAACTGCAGACGTTTCAATATTGGAAGATTACCTTAGCGTTAAGGAGGCCGATCGGGATCAGACTTATGAATACATAAAAGCTGTAATACCTGACTTCCATAACGCTCTAAAGGAGATTTCAAACTTTGAAATTATAGGAGTTGACGAAAGGAGTGAATACGCCAGTCCTGAACATAAGCCTATTGAATTTAAAGGTGATGGGGTAATTTATTTTCTAGTTGCCGAAGGAAAGGAAGAAATGTTTTTCATTTTGGAGAAGGGTAAGATCGTTTCGTTTTTTCCTAATGTTCAAAAAGGGTCCAATTCTTACATTTCTCCTTTTGTGTTCTCAGAATAAAGATGGACATATTTTTAATGAAAAAATTCTCCAGATTTTTCTGGGGAGTTTTTCTTTTCAGGACTTTTCCCCAAGAAATCCCCAGTATTATCCCCTTGTTCAGCCCATCTTTTTGAGGTATTTTTAAGCCTACCCACCTTGGATGATCTATATCCGTTTCCCCCAGCATTCGGATTCAAGGGTTTAATGACAGTTATTATGGAAACAAAATTCGGATTTACGCTAATGTCTGTTCCCGAATTCGAAACGTGGATACAGCAACAAAATGTCGCCCGGACGGTTTTGTTCCTTCAGGAACACCACACGTTCGTACCCAGTTATCAGCACTTTCAGGGGGACAATCATTTTAAGCTGCAGAAAGGGATGAAAAACCACCACGTAGACAACAATGGATGGAGCGATATTGGCCAGCACTTTACCATTTTTCCCGATGGTAAGGTAGCCACCGGAAGAAGTTTGGAACGGTCTCCTGCATGTATTTACAAGAATAACAACCATGCCATTTGCATTGAGAACCTCGGATTTTTCGATACAGGAAAAGATGTCATGAACGCAGCACAAAAAGACGCCATAGTGCGCATTTCTGCCGCGATTTGTAAGCGCTTCAACATACCCACCAACACAGATCGAATTGTGTATCATCATTGGTTCGACCTTAGTAATGGAACCCGAACCAACGGATCGGGCACCACAAAATCCTGTCCGGGAACCAACTTTTTCGGCGGGAACAAAGTTTCGGACTGCGAAAATAATTTTATTCCCTTATTGAAAAGCGCCTTGAACGAACCCATTACCGGGACCCTAGAAACCCAGCCATTAAAATATGGGTATGTTACGGCTTCACAGTTGAATATCCGAAAAGGACCCAAATCTACCTTTTCTATATTGGGTCAGACCTCATTGGGCTCGGTACTGCGTGTTTACGAGATTAAGAATAGATGGTACAAAATTTCAAAATCCAAGGAGGAGTGGGTATATGGCAATTTTGTAAAGGATGTAAAACGTGCCGTTGTCAATGCTCATGTCCTCAATGTACGAAGTGGTCCGTCGGTCTCCTTTAATCGGGTGGGCTCTGTGGTGAAGAATCAAGAGGTATTTGTGTATGAAGAGAAAAACAATTGGTCCAAGATCAGTTTGGACGAACAATGGGTTGCTAGCAAGTTTATCGATTTTTCTTAATTAGACGGTAAACCCATACCTGCCACGGAAGTTTTTGAAGAACTTTCACGCATTTTAAAAGCTCGGGAGGACGTTTTCCTATACTCCAGAATTCAACACCTATTTTAAGAGGGATCCTTGCTTTTTAGCGATGGCACCTCTTGCTTTAAACCCCTTTAAATTAACACCTTTTTAAGGTTTTGGAAGTGGGAGGGATTGTATATTTATGAAATTCATAAAACAGTCAAAAACCATGTATTCCAAAAACCGTTTCAATGCTATTTTGGGCCTTTCCCTAGCCCTCTCTTTATTCCTCATTTCTTGCGGGACAAATAATGAATCTTCCCAAGAAGAGTCGTCCAAGCTCTCCATCGAATTCGAAAAATATGAACTCGAAAATGGACTGGACGTGGTTTTACACCAGGATAAAAGTGACCCTATCGTATCCTTGGCCATTCAGTATGGGGTAGGATCGAATAGAGAAAAAACGGGGCGAACAGGATTTGCCCACTTATTCGAGCACATGTTATTTCAGGAATCTGAAAACGTAGGTCAGGATCAATTTTTCAAGAAAATCCAGGATGCTGGAGGAACCTTAAATGGAGGAACTTGGAAAGATGGAACCATTTATTACGAAGTCGTTCCCAAGAATGCCTTAGAAATGATCATGTGGTTGGAAAGCGACCGCATGGGATATTTAATCAATACAGTTACAGAATCGGCCTTCTACAACCAACAAGAGGTGGTTCAGAACGAAAAGCGTCAGCGAGTTGATAACAACCCTTATGGACATACTAATTGGGTGTTGGATAAAAACATCTACCCAGAAGGTCACCCTTACAATTGGCAAGTGATTGGTGAATTGGTGGATCTTCAAAATGCAACCGTGGATGATGTGCGCGAATTCTACGATAAATTTTACGGACCCAACAATGCTACATTGGTATTAGCAGGGGACTTTGAAACACAAGATGCCAAAACCTTGATCGAAAAGTATTTTGGTGAAATAAAAAGAAGACAGGAAGTGCCTAAACTGGAGCCCATGCCGGTGACCATTTCTGAAACCAAACGCCTGTATCACGAAGATAACTTTGCTACCGCACCGCAACTTAACATGGTATGGCCAACACTTGAGCAATATACCGACGATGCCTATGCCTTGGATTTCTTGGCCGAGATCGTATCGAGTGGAAAGAAAGCACCGATGTATAAAGTGTTGGAAAAGGACAAACAACTTACTTCACGATTTTTCGCTTATAACAGCTCTCAGGAAATTGCGGGTGAATTTCACTTACAAGTAACCGGGAACAACGGGGTAAACCTAAACGATGTGGAACAAGGAGTGTTCGAAGCATTTGAATTGTTCGAACAAGAAGGCGTAACCGATCGTGATATAGAGCGTATCAAAGCCGGTCTGGAAACCCAATTCTACAATGGGATTAGCAGTGTGTTGGGTAAATCTTTTCAGCTGTGTCAGTACAACGTGTTTGCTGGCGATCCTGGATTTATTGAGCAGGACATCGCCAATATCAAAAAGGTAACCAAGGAAGATGTAATGCGCGTGTATGAGAAGTACATTAAGGATAAGCCTTATGTAATCACGAGTTTTGTACCCAAAGGACAATTGGAGCTTATTGCTGAGAATTCGGTAATCGCACCAGTGGTTGAAGAAGAGATCAAGGAGAATGTAGAAAAGGTTATCGAAGATGCCGAAGAAGAAGTAGCTAAAACCCCTTCAGCCTTCGATCGTTCTGTGGAACCAGAGCAAGGGCCCGCTCCTGCATTGAATATTCCATCAAGTTGGAATGCAGAGTTGGCTAACGGAATGAAGGTATATGGAATAGAACAAAGTGAAATTCCAACAGTAAACTTTAGCCTTATTTTAGAAGGAGGACATCTTTTGGATGATATGGACAAAAATGGTGTAGCCAATCTCATGACAGATATCATGATGGAAGGAACCGCCAACAAGACTCCTCAGGAATTGGAAGAAGAGATAGAAATGTTGGGGGCTAATATCAATATGTACACCACTCGTGAATCGATTGTTATTCAAGGTAATACATTGGTTCGCAATTTTGATGCTACGTTGAAATTGGTTGAAGAGATTCTTTTAGAACCAAGATGGGATGAGGAAGAATTCGAATTGATTAAGACCGCTACCATCAATCAAATAAAGCGCTCTGCTGCCGATCCTAATGCCGTAGCCGGAAAGGTATACAGTAAGTTGTTATATGGAGAAGATCATATATTTAGTTATCCTACGATGGGTACCGAAGCCTCGGTTGCAACCCTTACGATTGATGATTTAAAGGCCTTCTACAATAATTATTTCTCGCCTTCAGTGACTCGATTCCATATTGTTGGAAAAATTGACGAGGCCAAAACCATGGAAAGTTTAAAGAGTTTAGAATCCAGTTGGGCTGCCAAGGAAGTTTCCATTCCCGAATATCCGGTGGCCAATAATAGGGATAAGTCTTCCCTGTATTTTGTGGACATCCCGAATGCAAAACAATCTGTGATCAATATCGGGAATATCGCTTTACCAAGAACCGACAAGGATTTTTATCCGGCAGAGGTCATGAATTATAAATTGGGAGGATCCTTCAGTGGAAATGTGAACTTGATCCTTCGTGAGGAAAAGGGATATACGTATGGAGCGCGTACGCGTTTTAGTGGTAGTAAGATACCGGGAACGTTTACAGCATCTTCCAGTGTGCGTACCAACACCACTGGGGAATCTGTTTCCATCTTTAGGGACGAGATTAAAAAGTATAAGGAAGGCATTAGCCAGGAAGATTTGGACTTTACCAAGAATGCCCTTATCAAATCGAATGCACGACGTTTTGAAACCCAGTTCTCCCTTTTGGGAATGCTGCAGGAGATGAGTGGATACGGTTTAAGCCCGAATTACATAGAAGACGAAGAGGATATCATTAGGAATATGACCTTGGAGCAGCACAAAACCTTGGCCAATAAGTATTTGGACGAGTCTAAAATGGCTTATTTGATCGTAGGGGATGCGACCACGCAATTTCCACAATTCCAAGACATGGGCTTCGATGAGGTGCTACTGGTAGATCGGGAAGGGGAAATTGTTAAGATGGAAAAAGTAATGCAATAACATCGCAAAATTAGATCCTAAAAAGAGAGGCTTTTAGCCTCTCTTTTTGTTTGTGAGGTATTGGAAAATCGCTATTGTTTTATGAAGCGAAGCATGTCAAGCCATGTGAATGCAATCAAATTTTTGAAGGAATACTATAAGCGCCTCATTTACAAAAATTTATTTAAATCTTGTTGCGGCAAAACCCTTTTGGCCTACAGGATTTTTCCTGTTTTTTGATGTTTAAAGTGTTAAAACCATATTGTTTTTCCTATTTTGGAAGCACTTATTAACCTAAAATATTTTAATTATGTCTAAACCTAAAAATTGTATTTCGGTTCAGGATGCAAAGGGCTTACAGTCTAACTGGATGTCTACCAGGGCAGTAGATATTGATAAGGCTATGGGTCATAGAGACACCTGTGCCGTTACTTTCAATATTGCGGAGCTAAAAAAGTATCTGGATTATATTGTTTCCCAATCCAAAGAACAGAAAATTGAAGATCCGGGCGTTCGTGTGTACTTCGCTGCTTACGATAATGATAAATCGGATCGCGCAACCGTTTTTTTCTGTCCTACAGAAGGGGACGATGGTGATTCTGATAACAATTACAATATTGATCCATTTAATATGGGTAATGGAGGCTGGCCTCCCAATGCGTACTAATTGGAATTAATAGACTATTTTACATATGCTGCTCCGGTACTACTACTGGAAATAATAGCAACAGTAGCAGGGATTTTTTACTTAAAAAAGGTTCCTGCTCCTTTATTTTCCAATAAGTTGTTGGTTCGGTTTTTACTATTTGTATTAGCTATTGAATTCATAGCGCTTTATGCAGTTATAGGATATTTCTCCAAATACGAATATTTCTCTTTTATTAAAGACACTATTTTCGAGAGGAATACATGGGTATACAACATCTATATTCCGGTGAACACGTCTTTTTTTACATACTATTTCATGAGCCAGTCCAAAGATTCAAAACTTCTTCGTTGGAGTTATGTGTTCATTGGACTATACCTAATAGGTGCAGTTCTTGATGGAATTTTTAGTGGTACGTTTTTCATAAAATATTCTCCTTATTCCCAGTTTGTCGGTTGTTTAATGGTATTGTTATCAATTATTGTGTACTTCATGAATGTGCTCAGGAGCGACATGATTTTGAATATGAAAAGGATGTTGCCGTTCTATATTGCCATTGGTGTTTTTTTCTTTCAATTATGCGCCACCCCTATTTTTCTATTGTCTAATTACTTCAGGACGAGCACCGGTAATCACCTTTTCGTTCAATTGCAAGTGAATGTTGTACTATTTGCCAACATTTTTATGTATTCTTGTTTTATACTTGGTTTCATTATATGCTCAAGAAAGAAGAAATACTCTTAATCTTATACCTCATAGCGGTCGTTTTTTTCTTGGCTGCATTTGTGGTTATTTTTTTAGTGGCTTTCCAGAGAAGAAAGAACAAACTTCTATTGGAAAAATACGAAGCCCAACAGCGCTTTCAACAGGAATTGGCCAGTTCGCGCCTGGAAATCCAAGAGCAGACCTTCAAAAATATTGCATGGGAGCTTCATGATAATGTAGGCCAATTGCTATCGGTAGCCAATCTGCAACTTAATATGCTACTTACGGCACCGGTGGATGATCTGCGAGAGCAGATAGGGGAGACCAAGGATGTGATTGTGGCCACCGTAGAGGAGGTACGTTCCTTATCCAAAACCCTCAACACAGAGGTAGTGCTTAACAATGGCTTGGTAGAATCTGTAAAGACGGAATTAGAGCGCTTTAACCGGTTGAATTTCCTTCATGCCGATCTAAAAATCGAGGGGGAAGAGACGGTAATTAAAAAGGAAGATGAGATCATCATCTTTAGGATATTGCAGGAATTCTTTTCCAATGTCATTAAACACGCTAAAGCAAATAAATTATTTGTACATTTAGGTTACGATACAAACCAACTTCAAATAGTTGCTGAAGACGATGGTGAAGGGTTCGACACTACTAAGAAAAGTGGGAATTCCGGACTTCAGAACATGAAAAGCCGGGCCTCCTTATTGGGGGCAGACCTAATCCTTTCCTCGCAACCCGGCGACGGAACACAATTGCGACTTACCTATCCATATCCTATCTATGAGTAATTCTAAAAAATATACATTGGCTATTGTCGACGATCACCTGCTCTTTGCAAGTTCGTTGGAGAAGCTAATTAACACCTTTCCCGAATTTCAAGTGCTATACAAGGCTCGGCATGGATTGGAACTACAGACCGAAATCAAGAATAACGGCACCTTGCCTGATCTCATCTTGTTGGATATCAACATGCCCGTAATGAATGGTTTTGAAACGGTGGCTTGGCTTACCGAAAACCATCCGAAAATAAAGGTACTGGCCCTATCGGTTGAGGATAATGAAGGCATTATCCTAAAAATGATCCGAGGTGGTGCCAAAGGGTATTTTTTGAAGGATATACATCCCGATGATCTTAAATTTGCCCTTGTTGAAGTGATGGACAAAGGTTATTATTATTCAGAAAGAGTTACCTCTACCATGGTTAATGCCCTTCAGCCTGGAGCTAAGGAGCCCATGGTGAAATTACGCGAAAACGAATTGACCTTTTTGCAATTGGCCTGTAGTGAAATGACCTATAAGGAAATTGCAGATGTAATGAACTTAAGCCCGAAAACCATTGATGGCTATCGACAGGAGTTGTTCAATAAACTCGGAATTAAGAATAGGGTAGGACTGGTGATTTATGCCTTGAAGAATCATTTGATCGAACTTTAAACACAAGCATTCCAAATAGTTTCGTTTGGTGGTGGCGCAATAATACTAAGGGGTTCTTTCTTAACGGGATGAACAAATTCCAACTTCCTTGCGTGTAAATGAATACTCCCATCCGGATTACTTCTGTTAAAACCATATTTAAGGTCTCCTTTTATGGGAGATCCCACAAATGATAGCTGCGAACGGATCTGATGGTGCCTTCCAGTTTCCAATTCAATTTCTAAAAGAAAGTAGCGCTCCAACTTTTTTATGATTTCATAACGGAGCACCGCTTTTTTGCTATCAGTAACTTCCTTGTCATGGGAATAGGATTTATTCTGCTTTGGATTTCTTTTTAAGTAATGAACAAGACGATCCTTTGCTTTAGGGGGATGTTCCTTGACTATGGCCCAGTAGGTTTTCTGTACCTGTCTTTCAGAAAAGAGTTTATTCAGTCGGGATAGGGCCTTACTCGTACGCGCAAAGACGACAATTCCGCTGGTGGGTCTATCCAAACGATGTACCACGCCCAGAAACACGGCACCAGGTTTATTGTATTTGTGGGCAATGTATTGCTTGGCAATGTCTGATAAAGGAGTATCCCCCGTTTTATCGCCCTGCACAATATCACCAGCCCGCTTGTTCACCACTAAGAGGTGATTGTCTTCATATAGGACCTCCAGTGTTTCCCGAGTACTATGCAAAGTTTACGAGTTTAGATTGGAGACTAATATTGTTCTTTTTCGTTGGGAAAATCACCACCCTTAACATCCTCGATGTACTGTGTGAAGGCATTGGTCATTTCACCATAAAGATCCAGATATCGTCTTAGGAATCTAGGGTTGAATTCATGAGTCATCCCTATCATGTCGTGGGTAACCAAAACCTGTCCGTCAACACCACCACCGGCACCAATACCGATAATAGGAATGGTAAGGCTTTTCGCTACCTCTTCGGCCAATTTTGCGGGAACCTTTTCCAGTACAATGGCAAAGCATCCACATCTTTCCAATAGCAAGGCATCCTGTCGTAATTTTTCTGCTTCTTCCTCTTCCTTGGCTCGTACGGTGTAGGTTCCAAATTTATAAATGGATTGAGGTGTGAGTCCTAAATGGCCCATCACAGGGATACCCGCATTCAGAATTCGCTTTACACTTTCCTTAATTTCTTTTCCGCCCTCCACTTTTACTGCATGTGCGCCACTTTCTTTCATGATACGGATGGCAGATCGCAATGCTTCTTTGGGATCACTTTGATAGCTTCCGAAAGGGATATCCACGACCACAAGGCTGCGTTCTACAGCCCGGATTACCGAAGACGCATGATAGATCATTTGATCGAGGGTAATAGGCAAAGTCGTCTCATGACCTGCCATAACGTTGGAGGCAGAATCACCCACAAGAATCACATCGATTCCTGCACCGTCTACAATTTTCCCCATGGTATAATCATAGGCAGTTAACATGGAGATCTTTTCTCCATTTTGTTTCATATCGACCAAGGTCTTGGTGGTAATTCGCTTGTATTCTTTTTTTGCTATGGACATAGTGTAACAAATTGTGGTGTAAAAGTACTAATTTTGGAAGCAATCTTTATTTTTTTCCTATGAAGCGTTTTCTACTTATCCTTTGTCTTGCAGTTTCGTATTTTGGAACTGCGCAGAATGATTTTACCAATGCCGATGCCAAAGAGCTGGTCGATATCTTTTTTGATGGTTTTCATAAAGGCGATACCTTGCTCATGCGTTCAACTATGGTTGGAGAGGTAACCTTGCAAACTGCCTATACCGATAAAGAAGGGGTTCCCCATCTCAATACGGGTTCTATTGATAAACTTTTAATAGGAATTGCCAATCGTCCTGCTGAGCAGAAATGGGACGAGCGATTATTGGACTACAAGGTATCCATCGATGGCAATCTTGCCCATGTTTGGACACCCTACGAATTTTGGGTAAATGAAAATTTTAGTCACTGTGGTGCGAATGCGTTTACCATGGTAAAAACTGAAGATGGCTGGAAGATTGTCCACCTTATCGATTCGAGACGACGTTCCAGTTGTAAAACCGATTAAGGTCGATGGGAACCGTGAAAGGTAACCGCCTTTCTGTATTTTTTTAGATAAGCAGGTGATTCTTCGAAAAGGACTTTCACATGTGCATCCCATTCACGGACAATTTCGAAATAGCTGGAGTTCACCTTAGACATGATGTGGCCACAGTCATCACAAACATGCTCACTGTACTCTAAAAAGTAATGGGCAAATTCGTGAAAGGCTACGACTCTTAGGATCTCAGCATCTAATTGAGCCACCCAATTAATATCTATAGCAACTACCTTACCTGCTGCATCCCGCCTGAGCATGCCTAAGGTGGAACCTTCTTCGGAAAGGGTTAATGAATTGACCACATCGATATTTTCCAATTCAAATAACTTCGAGTGGTAGGGGATCTCATAGGTTTCACAGTATTCGAAAAAATCATTCAGAAGGGGTTGAAGTCTTCCGTCGATTTGAACATTGTTCTGCGAAAAAAGCGGTAGCGCAAATAGCAAGCTGATAAGAAGTGGGGATAGCTTCATACAAGTGTTAGCTTAAATTAATGACCTCTAGTTAATTCGATTAAAAGCAAATAAAAACGATAAAAAGCAATTAATCACGATAAAAAGTGTTAAAATTCAAATTAATTGAAGTTTTCCTACACTTTTAATAAAGATTTTCTATGGTTGTTTTACGGAATAATGATGGTAGCGCAATTAAAACAATAACGCTAAGCAGCAAAGTGAAGTATTTTTTTTAGAAACTTTAACAATCGCTCACAAAGACCTGTACGGCCAGTCCGCCCTCACTGGTTTCCTTGTATTTCGAGCCCATATCCTGAGCTGTTTCCCACATGGTTGCGATTACCTTGTCCAGCGTTACTTTGGCTTGTGATGGATCCCCATCCAATGCCATTTCGCAAGCATTGATGGCTTTTATGGCTCCCATGGCATTGCGCTCAATACAAGGAATCTGCACCAATCCGGCAATGGGATCACAGGTGAGGCCCAAATGATGTTCCATGGCAATTTCTGCTGCCATAAGGACTTGATCTGGAGAACCACCCATGAGTTCGGTTAAAGCACCGGCTGCCATGGCCGATGA
>JAHQVM010000140.1 GCA_019634365.1 Flavobacteriaceae bacterium
AAGCCAGTTCCCATAGTTCGGATCCGGTGGCATTACCATGATTCACCAATACCAAAGCTTGGTTTTTATGAACCCCTGCATCTCCAAAGCGCTTTCCTTTAAAACCCGCTTTTTCAATAAGCCATCCCGCTGGAATTTTAATTTGAGTTGGGGAAACTTCATAAAAAGGTGCCCCGGGATTTGAAAGACGAAACTTTTGAAATTCTTCGGTACTCAATACCGGATTTTTGAAGAAACTTCCACTGTTGCCAATCTCGGCAGGATCTGGTAATTTCGATCTTCTAATGGCAATTACCGCATCGGAGATATTTTTTATGGTAGGCGGATTGGAACCCCCTTGTTTTGCCAATTCATCTTGAATAGCGCCATACGAAGTACGTAACTCATGTGCTTGGGTGGTTAGTTTCATGACCACGCTGGTGATGACGTAATTTCCCTTGGCTTCCTTCTTAAATATCGAATCACGATACCCAAATTGGCACTCGGAAGCATTGAAACTACGTTCTTCTAAGCTGTGAATGTCCAAAGCCGTACAACTCACAAAAACATCCTTCAACTCCACACCATAGGCACCAATATTCTGAATGGGGGCCGTTCCCACATTGCCAGGAATTAAGGATAGATTTTCCACACCGCCGTACCCGTGGTCAATACAATACATAACGAACTCGTGCCAATTTTCACCCGCCATAACTTCCAAAGTAACACTGGTGCTATCCTGGGAAACTATGGAAATTCCCTTGAGATTTATATGGACTACCAATGCATCAACATCTTTGGTAAGCAGTAAATTACTGCCGCCACCAAGAATAAATAGGGAAGGATGTATTTTTTGGGAAAGTACAGTGGTTAGTTCAGAAACGGAAGTAACCGACGCAAAATAACGCGCTCGACAATCGATCCCGAAAGTGTTGAAGGGTTGTAAGGATTTATATTCTTCGATAACCATTAATCCTGGTATTGCTCCAATGCCTTTTTCAATATTTCAACGGCTTTTAGGAGACTTTCCTTTTTTAGTACGTAAGCTATTCTTACTTGATTCAACCCTACGCCTTTGGTGGAATAAAATCCGGCGGCGGGTGCTACCATGATGGTTTCCCCATTCACGTCGAATTCTTCCAATAACCACTGGGCAAATCGGTCGCTGTTTTTCACGGGAAGTTGTGCAATGCAATAAAAGGCACCTGTAGGGTTTCCAACCGTTACCCCAGGTATTTTCTGAAGCTCTGTTACCAAGGTGTTTCTTCGGTCCACATATTCTTCGATTACATCATCAAAATAACTTTGTGGGGTGTCCAAAGCAGCTTCACTCGCTAATTGGGCAAACGTGGGAGGACTTAATCGCGCTTGAGCAAACTTTAATGCTGTAGCAATCACTTCCTTGTTTTTTGAAACCAAACAACCAATTCGCGCACCACACATGCTATAGCGTTTGGAAACGGAATCGATGATGATCCCGTTCTCAGCCATACTTTCCTCTTGAAGGATGGAATAATGTTCCCTACCATCGTATACGAATTCACGATACACTTCATCGGCCACTAAAAAGAGGTCGTGTTTTTTGACAATCTGTGTGAGTGTTTTTATTTCTTCTTCCGAATAAAGGTACCCTGTTGGGTTTCCGGGATTGCAGATGAGAATTGCTTTGGTGTTTGGGGTAATCAGTTTTTCGAATTCTGCAATAGGAGGAAGGGCAAAGTTGTCCTCAATTTTGGAGATAACAGGCACGATGTTCACACCCGAAGCTGTGGCGAATCCATTGTAATTTGCATAAAAGGGCTCTGGGATAATCACCTCGTCACCAGCATCGCAAATACTTCCCATGGCGAAAAGAAGCGCCTCGCTACCACCAGTAGTTACGATAATATCATCTGCGGAAACTGGAATATCATTTTTGTGGTAATAGGCAGCAATTTTTTCACGGTATTCCTCAGACCCTTCCGAACGGGAATAGGCCAATACATCGATACCGTGTTTGGCAACCGCTTCCATGGCTGCTGCGGGTGATTTTATATCGGGCTGACCAATATTGAGATGATATATGTGTTTGTTTTGTTTACGGGCTTTTTCGGCATACGGAACCAACTTTCTAATGGGCGATTCCGGCATTTGTAATCCCTTATTGGAAACTGTCGGCATGATTTAAAAATTGAGACAACAAAGTTGCAAAATATTTATTAAAAAGAACCGCTTAAGGGCTATTTTGAACCTTTTTTTATATCTTCTTCATTCAATGAAAACCACTGGGTTATATCGTTCCTTGGGAATCACTCTTGCGCTCCTCATACTTCTCGCGTCTTATGGCTATGGACAAGAGGGGTTTAGGCTTCCCAAAGGACAGAAGAAAGATCGGATTTCTTTCGAATTCATCAATAACTTGGTCGTGGTTCCCGTTGAGGTGAACGGCAAACCCCTTTCTTTTTTGTTGGATACTGGGGTAAACTACACTTTGCTGTTCAGTTTATACGAAAATGATTCCCTTGAAATAAACAATGTAACTCCGGTAAAAATTCGGGGTGTGGGAAACAACGGAAATATAGATGCCCTGAAAAGCGTTCACAATTCCCTCAAGATTGGTGATGCCGTGGATAAAGACCATACCTTTTATGTGATATTCGATGAGAGCATCAATTTTTCACCTCGTATGGGGATTCCGATCCATGGGGTGATAGGCTACGATTTTTTTAAAGATTTTGTGATTCGAACCGATTATGTGGCGGAGCATATTACGCTTTTCGATCCAGACCAGTTTACGCATAAGAAATGCCGGAATTGTGAGGAAATCGACCTTCAGATGATAGGCCGAAAACCTTATTTATCGCAAGGGGTTAAGGCTTTGGGTCGACATTATGATGTAAATCTGTTGGTAGACACTGGGGCCAGTGATGCCATATGGCTATTTCAGGAATCAATGGGGATACAGGAGCAACCTGTTAATTATTTCAAGGATTTTTTGGGATTGGGGTTGAGTGGAGGTGTCTTCGGTAAGCGATCTAAACTGGATATGGTTTCTTTAGGCCGTTTTGAAATACCTAGGGTTAATGTCTCCTATCCCGATAGCCTTGCCCTTAAAAGTTTCAATGCCTTTAAAGATCGGCATGGCACCTTGGGTGCTGGAATATTGAAACGCTTTACGGTGACCATGGACTATAGATCCCGTAAGATGGTTCTGCGAAAGAACAAGTTTTTTGGTGATCCTTTTCATTACAATATGTCCGGTCTTACAGTGGAACACGATGGATTAATTCCCGCAAAGGAATTAAAAAAAGGAACGGGAAGAAGCTTCAATTTTGCGTCGGATGAAAGCGGGGATCAGACAGATAAGGTTAGCTTTAACCTCCAACCGGTATTTACTTTTTTCTTGGCTCCCAAATACGTGGTTTCTGAGGTGCGAAAGGGTTCGCCAGCAGATCTTGCTGAGGTGCTCAAGGGTGATGAACTCATTTCCATTAATGGGAAAGCTGCTTATAAATATGATCTGGAAAGTATAACGGCCTTATTTTCTTCCAAAAGTGGGCGTAGGATTACATTGGTGATCAATAGGCAAGGTGCGATTCTGCGAAAGAAGTTTTTCCTTCGGGAGGTATTATAAAAAATAAAAAAGCCCCCTGAAAATCAGGAGGCCCTCTTCTTTACAATGAAATTTTTTACTTGGTTTTTTCCAATACGCTTTTATTGTCCAAAACCTCTCCTTTTATTTTCAGGGCCTTAATGGGCTCTGAAGCGTTGGAGTAGACGGTTATGGTCTTTCTAATTTTTCCAACTCTCTTAGTATCATACTTTACCTTAATCACACTAGTGGCTCCAGGAGCTACAGGATCTTTTGGTTTTTCTGGCACGGTACATCCGCAACTTGATTTAACATCGCTAATAATAAGTGGTTCATTTCCGGTGTTAGTGAATTCAAAAGAGCGCACTCCGTCACTTCCTTTGGCGATCTGACCGTAGTCTATCGTCTCCTGTTTGAACTCAATGTTGGCTTGTGCATGGGCAGCGAAACTTACCAAAGCGATCACTGCTGTTAAAATAATTTTTTTCATCATTTTAAAATTTTGGGATTACTAAAGTAGGTAACTTTTGTACAACACACAAAAGAAGTTATTCACTTTAATAATTTTATAATAAATAGGATATACCTACTTTTGCAGACTATATTTCAAAAATCAGACCAAAAATGGCTTTAGAGGCAAAATATAACGCTCAAAACGTTGAAGATAAGTGGTATAGCTATTGGATGCAACACAACTATTTCCATAGTGAAGTAGATGAAAGAGAGCCCTATACCATTGTCATTCCGCCTCCCAATGTAACTGGTGTTCTACACATGGGTCATATGTTGAATAATACCATTCAGGATGTGCTCATTCGTAGAGCACGCCTTAAAGGCTACAACGCCTGTTGGGTTCCGGGAACCGATCATGCCTCCATCGCCACCGAAGCCAAGGTTGTAGGGAAACTAAAGAAGGAAGGAATTGAAAAGGCAGACTTGAGCCGGGATGAATTTTTGGAACACGCTTGGGAATGGACCCACAAACATGGGGGTATTATCCTAGAACAACTTAAGAAATTAGGGGCTTCCTGTGATTGGGAACGCACCAAATTTACGATGGATGACGATCTGTCAGCATCTGTGATCAAGGTTTTTGTGGATTTGTACCGTAAAGGGCAAATCTACCGTGGGTACCGCATGGTAAATTGGGATCCAGAAGCAAAGACCACTTTGAGCGATGAAGAGGTGAATTATGAAGAAAAGCAAGGGAATTTATACTACCTAAAATATCAGATTGAAGGATCGGACGAATACGTTACGATTGCCACCACAAGACCCGAGACCATTTTGGGAGATACCGCGATCTGTATTAATCCGGAAGATGAACGTTACGCCCATTTAAAAGGCAAAAAGGCCATCGTACCTATCTGTAACCGTGTCATTCCTATCATCGAAGATGAATATGTGACCATGGAGTTTGGTACGGGATGTCTTAAGGTAACACCTGCGCATGATGAAAATGATAAGATGTTGGGTGATAAGCACAATCTGGAAGTGGTAGATGTATTGAATGATGACGCTACCCTGAATAGTTTTGGATTGCACTATGAGGGTATGGATCGTTTCGAGGCCCGTAAGAAAATTGCCAAGGAGCTGGATGAAATGGGTGTGGTTGAGAAAATAGAACAGCACAATAATAAAGTAGGAACGAGTGAGCGCACGGGAGCCGTTATTGAACCGAAATTGAGCGATCAGTGGTTCTTGAAGATGAAATCCCTTGCACAACCTGCGTTGGATGCTGTATTGGAGAAAGATGTACATCTTGTTCCAGAGAAATTTATCAATACCTATCGCTATTGGATGGAAAATGTTCGCGATTGGAACATTAGCCGTCAGTTGTGGTGGGGCCAACAAATTCCTGCCTATTACTATGGTGATGGAAAGGAAGATTTTGTGGTGGCCGAAAGTTTGGAAGAGGCTATTAACCTAGCGAAGGAACGCACGGGAAATGATGCGTTGACTGCTTCAGACCTGCGACAGGATCCTGATGTGGTAGATACCTGGTTCTCCTCTTGGTTGTGGCCCATTACGGTTTTCAATGGAATTCTGGAACCCGACAATAAGGAGATCAACTATTACTATCCAACCAACGATTTGGTAACCGCACCGGAGATTCTATTCTTTTGGGTGGCCAGAATGTTGATTGCAGGATTCGAATATAGAGACGAAAAACCATTTACCAATGTATACCTTACTGGAATTGTTCGCGATAAACAACGCCGTAAGATGAGTAAATCATTGGGGAATTCACCGGATCCTATTGGACTTATGGAGCAATATGGAGCCGATGGGGTACGTGTAGGGATGCTATTGAGTTCTCCTGCAGGGAATGACCTTATGTTCGATGAGGATTTATGTAAGCAGGGAAGCGCATTCGTGAATAAGATTTGGAACGCGTATCGATTGATCGATGGATGGGAAGTTTCTGAAAGTCGACCCGAGACTGAATCGGCTAAGATTGCCATAGAATGGTATCGCAATAAATTTCAGCAAGTACTGTCAGAAATTGAGGATCACTATAGTAAATATCGTATGAGTGATGCCTTGATGGCAACATACAAACTGGTTTGGGACGATTTCTGTTCGTGGTTCCTAGAAGCAGTAAAACCTGCATATGGGCAACCTATGGCTGCAAACACCAAAGCAGATATTATTTCCATTTTAGAGGATAACCTTAAGATATTGCATCCGTTTGTGCCTTTTATTTCGGAAGAAATCTGGCAACATATTTCTGAAAGGAGCCCCGAAGAAGCGCTTATTGTTGCTTCATGGCCCGAAACAACTTCGTTTGACGAAGCGCTTATCAAGAATTTTGATCTTGCTTCAGAAGTAGTTTCAGGCATACGAACCATTCGGAAAGAGAAGAATATTTCGTTTAAGGAAACCATCGACCTATCTGTGATTAATAATGAAAAGGTAACCGATGCCTTCGATGCCTTGATATCGAAGTTGGGGAATGTGGAAAACCTGAATTATATCGATGAGAAGTTGGAAGGTGCCTTGACTTTCCGTGTAAAATCGAATGAGTACTTCGTTCCCATGGGTGGAGCCATCGATGTGGAAGCGGAGATTGCAAAGCTTACCGAAGAATTAAAATACACCGAGGGCTTCTTGAAAAGTGTTCAGGGCAAGCTGAAAAACGAACGCTTTGTGAACAACGCGCCAGAGCAGGTTGTCGCCAACGAACGCAAAAAGGAAGCCGATGCTTTAGCCAAGATCGAAACCATCAAGGCAAGCCTTTCTGGGTTGGAGGCATAGGAAATACCTGTGCCTATCCAAAGAGGTTTCCGTTTACGTAAGTTTTATTTTGGCATAAACGTCCACGCTTATGGCTTTCCCATTTTTTACCTCGAAATCTTTTATGGTTTTTTCGAGTTTAAAATCAAGTTTCGACATGGCGTTTTTGCAATTGCGGTTCTCCGTTTCAACAAAGCCTTCAATTCGGGATAGGTTGAGTTGTTGCAATCCGTAGTTGGCAATTAAAGGTAATGCCTCTTTCATGATTCCTTTTCCCCAAAATTCGGGAAGCAACCAAAGCCCTATTTCCGCTTTTCCTTCGTGAAGATTAATATCGTTCAATCCACCTGCGCCATAGAAGGTTTGGTTATCCAACGAACATATGGCCCACCACCGTTGTTTTTTATCGGTAAACCAAGTCATTTGTTCTTTGGTGGCCTCAAGGTTATCGAAACTAATGCCGTAATGTTGAATCACACGGGGATCGGAAAGTCCTTGGTATATGCTTTCAAGATCGGAATCCTGAATTTCACGCAGGAGAAGGCGCTCTGTCTTTATCGTTAAAAAGTTTTCATGCATGATGGGATGATAGGTTTTCTGGTTCAATCTTTTTCAAACTTAGATAATATCTTTCAAACCGAGACAGAGACTTTGGAGGCATTAAGGTTTTGGCAGTGTTTTGTCGAGAATCAGATTTTCATAGGGTGTATCATTCACTGAAAAAGTCATTTTACCTGCTTCAATATAACCATTGCGCTCATAAAACCGAATGGCCCTCTTGTTCTCTGTATAGACGGATAACCAAATGGTATCCAAGGATTGCTCCATGACGAATGCTTCTAGAAAAGTTAGAAATTGTTGCCCAATTTTTAATGGAATAAAATGCTGCAGAATGTAGATTTTATCCAATTTGCAAGCGTGGTTGGACGGTTTGTCATTGTGTCCAGAATTCAAGACCAGTTTAGCGTAACCCACAGGCAATTTATTGCTGTAGATGATGAAGAATGCGTTATTCGAGTTATTCAGTTCATCCTGTATGTTCGAAACGGCAAAGGCCTTATTTAGATAGGCATCCAAATCTGCTTTATTATCTATGAAATGACTATGTGATTCGCTGTAGGTAATGGTTCCTAGAAGGGCAAGAATTTCCGCATCTTTTTCCGTGGCTTTTTTAATTTCTATCATCTTATCTGGATTTTAGATTCTTCAATCTGTATAGGTGCAACAGGACAGCGATAGCACATCCTATAATTATGGGAAATGCATGTAATACGATTCCATATACGATATAAACCAAATTCGCAATCGTTGAAATGAGGCGTAGTTTATATTCTCCCTTCACAGACATAGAGTAAAGGTTGATCACCAATCCTACATATCCAATCGTGTCTGTAATTAGAGAATTCATTAAGCTATACTTTTTATAGTTCAAATATATTTTGAGTATATTGAACCTGCAATAACTGTCAAACTAGACAGTCCAATATTTTTTTATGATTGTAAATGGAGAACACAAAGCTTATAGGATCAATGATAAGATTTACCACTGCGGTACAAGCGTAACTATGGGTTTCATAGGTGGAAAATGGAAATGTGTGGTATTGTGGTATTTGCGGAATGGCGCTTTGCGCTTTTCTGAATTAAGGCGGTTAAGTCCTTACATCACCGAAAAAATGTTGAGCATTCAGCTGAAATCTTTGGAGAAGGACGGATTGGTAGCACGCACCAGTTATGGTGAAAAGGCTCCTTTCCGGGTGTATTATAATCTTACCAGTTTTGGGGAGACCCTTATTCCTGTGATCAAGGCTCTTACCGATTGGGGGATAGCATTAGCGACGAATAAAGGGGAAATGATAGATGTTGATGGAAGCGAAGCAGGAGGTTAACCAAGTCTTTATTTTCGATACAAAAAATAATGGTTTACGGCCTCTATATAGAGCTTTTTGGCTTCTTCTGCCGTAAGTCCCTGCGTTTGGAACAAAGCATTGGTCTTGAAAGCATTGATCAATGGATTACTGCTGCCGGGGGAAGATTGATCGTTGGTGGCGTGTTTGTAGTAGGCGTATAGTTTTAATAAGACGTCTGCAGGGAAAGGATCCGTGTGATTGTTGATACTATCCACGGCGCTTTTAAAGGCAATATCCAATTCTTCCGGCGTCATCTCTTAGGTGGTCGCTAGGACACTGAGTCCTCCTTTTACTTTTTCGTTTAAAGATACATTCACCTTGGCATCCAAGGGTAAGAACACATCAACCCGGGACCCGAACTTTATAAATCCGCTATCGCTGGTCTGCGTCACAGTTTGCCCTTCCTCTGCATAGTTTACAATCCGTTTGGCCAAGGCTCCCGCAATTTGTCGGTGCAAAACCTCTCCAAACTGTTCACTCTTTACCACTACGGTGGTGCGTTCGTTTTCTTCACTGGCTTTGGGATGCCAGGCAACTAGATATTTGCCGGGATGGTATTTGCTGAATGTAACGTCGCCACCTACGGGATACCGCGTTACATGCACATTCAATGGATTCATAAACACAGAAACCTGAAGACGCTTGTCTTTAAAGTATTCCTTTTCAAAAACCTCTTCGATCACCACCACCTTGCCATCGACAGGGGATAACACCTGACTCGCATTAGGGTTGAAATTCCGTTTCGGATTTCGGAAAAACTGCAATACCAATACCAGTAGTACGATTAAGGTGACGAGCAATAGGATGCGGAGCCATTCCAGTGTTACGAAATGATTTACTGCCAGAGAGGCACCAATCACCAAGAAAAAGGTGATGATAATGATTTTATTTCCTTCCTTATGAAACATAATCCATAATTTCTAAAAATCCATAAATAAAGGGGCTCACAAAAATGATACTGTCCAGCCTGTCGTAGATCCCGCCATGTCCGGGCATAAGCGAACCGCTATCCTTAACGCCAGCCTGACGTTTAAATTTGGACTGGATAAGATCCCCGAAGGTTCCAAATACCGTAACCATAACCGCCATAAAAAACCAGCTTCCCAAACTCAACAATTGGGTATAGTTAAAGATAAGGAATCCGGCCAAAAAAGTTCCCGCAAATCCCCCAATAAATCCCTCGATGGTTTTCTTGGGCGAAACACGCTCCAAGAGTTTCCTTTTCCCAAAATTTTTACCCACCAAATACGCAAAACTATCATTGGCCCAGATAAGGATGAAAATCCCAATAATGAGCCATACCTGATAGGTTCCGTTGTGAAAGGGGATAAGGGTAAGGAATACGAAACCCGCAATGAGATAAAAAATTAGGGCGATGTATTTTTTCTTCTCGAACATGGGAATGATCTTACCAACCACGAGTAAATCCTTCAACAAGAAGAGGTTTACAAATAGGGCTAGGATGCCATATAGATAGATGGCATTTTCATCCCAGATTTCGTAACTGAGAAAATAGAGCAAAACACCCAAGATGATATAAGATAGGAAGCTTTTAAGGTGAACCAGTTTCTGAAACTCATAAATGGTGATGGTTCCCAGTATAAAGAACAACACTAAGAACCACTCTCGCGAGGCAAACATGGAAAATAAAATGATTGAGATATAAAGCAATCCCGAAATGCCACGAACAATGAGTTCCTTCATAAACTATAAGTCTTCGAGTAGCAGCAAATATAGGTTTTTTGTGCTACTTCCATAACTCATGAAGTCTTTTTCCTTGTCGTTTTCGAAGTCTTGGATTGTGGTAATATTACTGGGAATGTACTTGCGGCTTTGGTTTTTAATAATCCGAAGTCCTTCGCTAATATTTTCTACCAACTGACTTGTGGTGGCGAAGATGATAAAATTGGAAGGGAGTTCGTGCAACTTCTTTTCCTTGATCTGATTGGAAGAAAGTAAAATGGATCCATTATTGGCCACTAAAGATTCACAATCCGATAAAAAGAAAGCCGCCTTGGTGCTTTTTCCGAAGGTAAGGTTGTATCCCTCGAATTTTTCAGAAAGTTTTTCATTGATACAAAAAACATCCTTCTCGTACCAGTCATTTTCCAAGAGGATGTTATCAAAAGCTTCGGCAATTTCGTCCCAGTTCTCACAGTACAGGAATTTGCCTCCGTTTTTGTTAAAATTGTAGGTAAACTTCTCGTCTGCAGGGAGTTTCTCTTCAGGGAAATACTTACTATGGTCAGAGCCTTTTACTTTGGGTTCCGACTTAGAGCTCGATTTTAAAAGTCTTTTAAACAGACTCATAAAGGCCTTAATTGAGGAGTTCTTACACGTTAATCTTCAAATATATAAAATCTGGGGGTAAGTCTTGTAAGAAAAATTCAAACATTCTTCCCTCAATAAGTTAAAATTGAAGCACTACGTAGTAGCGATTTTTTCTTCCGGTGTTTCCTCCTCTTTTTCGAAAGGACGTTTCCCAAAAATTCGCTCCAAGCTTTCTTTAAAGATCACTTCTTTCTCAAGAAGTTCGTTGGCCAATTCGGTGAGTTTATCCTTGTGCTTCATCAAAAGATCGATGGCTCTTTGGTATTGGGCTTCGATAATATTCGAGATCTCCTTGTCGATCATTTCAGCCGTTTTTTCACTGTAAGGCTTGCTGAAATTATAATCGGTCTGTCCGGAAGAATCGTAATAGGTCAGGTTTCCTATCTTATCATTTAATCCATATATGGTCACCATGGCACGAGCCTGTTTGGTCACCTTTTCCAGATCGCTCAATGCTCCTGTGGATATTTTATCGAAAATTACCTTCTCTGCAGCACGACCTCCCATGGTAGCACACATTTCGTCTAACATTTGCTCTGGGCGAACAATAAGACGCTCCTCGGGTAAATACCAAGCAGCTCCTAACGATTGTCCTCTAGGGACAATGGTCACTTTTACCAATGGAGCCGCATGTTCCAGCATCCAGCTTACCGTGGCGTGACCAGCCTCGTGAAAGGCAATGGCTTTTTTCTCTTCGGGAGTGATGATCTTGTTTTTCTTTTCCAACCCACCTACGATTCTGTCTACTGCATCCAGAAAATCCTGTTTTCCTACGGCTTTCTTTTCATTTCTTGCGGCAATAAGTGCAGCTTCGTTACAAACGTTGGCAATATCGGCCCCAGAAAACCCGGGGGTTTGCTTAGCTAAGAAATCTGTATCTAATGTGTCGTCCTTTTTCAAGGGGCGCAGGTGTACTTCAAAAATCTCCTTTCGCTCGCGTACATCGGGTAGGTCTACATAGATCTGGCGGTCAAAACGACCTGCACGCATAAGGGCTTTATCCAGAATATCAGCACGGTTGGTAGCGGCCAAAACAATAACATTGGTATTGGTGCCGAAACCATCCATTTCGGTTAATAATTGGTTCAAGGTATTTTCACGTTCATCATTGGAACCGGAGAAATTATTCTTTCCGCGAGCACGTCCAATAGCATCGATTTCATCGATGAAAATGATGGAAGGTGATTTTTCTTTGGCTTGTTTAAATAGGTCGCGCACCCTTGAGGCACCCACTCCTACAAACATTTCAACAAAATCCGAACCTGAGAGTGAGAAGAAAGGTACTTTTGCTTCTCCAGCTACCGCCTTGGCCAAAAGTGTCTTACCGGTTCCAGGAGGTCCTACCAATAATGCTCCTTTGGGTATTTTACCTCCCAAGGAAGTATACTTCGTTGGGTTTTTAAGGAAGTCCACGATTTCCTGAACTTCTTCCTTAGCCCCTTCCAGTCCGGCCACATCTTTAAAAGATGTTTTTACATCGGTCTTTTCGTCGAATAGTTTTGCTTTGGATTTTCCGATATTGAAAATCTGTCCTCCGGCACCACCGCCGCCACCCGCGGACATACGGCGCATGATGAAGATCCAGATTCCGATAATTACCACAAAGGGTAAGAGGGTTAGCAACAATTCGCCCCATACATTGGAATTGGTTTCCCAGGTAATATCGGTAGCGAGGTCATTGTCCTCTTTGATTTTGTAGAAATTATTTTCAAAATTCTGAAGATCCCCAAACTCAAATTGGTAGACAGGGTCATTCGCACCGGGCGAAAACAACGTACTTCCCGACTTGGGTTTATGAATATCTTTCTGCCTTGCTTCCTTGGTAAGGAATACTTGCGCTTTGTTCTTGTTGATGATCTGAATGCGTTCTACGTCACCCGCTTTTAGGTATTCTTCGAATTCCCGTTGCGTGGTATCTTTGGGCTGGGTCAAGTTACCGCCGCCAAAAAACTGAATTCCTACAAAAAGGGCAAAGATCCCAATGTAGATCCACCATGCATTAAACTTGGGCTTTTTAGCTTCAGGTTTTTTATTGTCTTCGGCCATAGGGCTTTTTCTAAATTTTAATAAGTAGTTTCTATTGCAACCGTTTTGGCATCTCCCCAGAGACCTTCAATATCGTAAAATTCACGAATATGTCTTTGGAATACATGAACCACTACATGAACGAAGTCCATAAGAACCCATTCTGCATTGTCTCTTCCTTCAACATGCCAGGGTTTTTCTTGTAGGGCTTTACTAACGGTTTTCTGAATTGAATTTACAATGGCATTCACCTGTGTGTTAGAAGTACCATTACAGATAATAAAGTAATCACATACTGTATTTTCTATCTCCCGGAGGTCAAGAATCTGAATGTCCTGTCCCTTAACCTCTTCAATTCCTTTAATTATTTGTGTTACAAGTTGATCTGTGCTTGCTTCCTTTTTTGCCATTAAAACGTTTTAGTATAACAAATTTATTACTTTTTTGTTTCTTGCTGCCGATTTCCGAGGCAACATTAACACAATATTAATTTGAGTGAATATAATCAAACTTAATGCCATTGGCTCTACCAATGACTACTTAAAAGCCCTTAGTAAGAAAACCCATCTTGCAGATGGTACTGTTGTGCTTACCCAAGATCAAACAAAAGGCCGAGGTCAAATGGGCTCCCAATGGGTGTATGAAGTAGGTAAAAGCCTTGCTTTCAGTGTGTTTAAGAGGTTTGTAAATGGCATCCGCATCGATCATCAGTTTTGGATTACGGCTGCCGTATCATTACAGGTCATAAAATGTCTGGAACAATTTGGCATACCCCAACTTTCGGTAAAATGGCCTAACGACATTATGACAGGTGACAAAAAGTTGTGCGGTATTCTGGTCGAAAATCAAGTGCAGGGGTCGTTGGTGAAAGGAACTGTTGTAGGAATTGGATTGAATGTGAATAATGACACTTTCGAGAATTTGCCCAAAGCTACCTCCATGAAAATAGCCAGTGGAACTCATTTCGACATCGATGAGGTTTTTGAAACCTTAGCAGCACAAATTCTGTTGGGTCTCCATCAGTTTGCTTCCGAAGCGAATCAAGTAAATGAACTATATGAAGAACACCTCTACCGCAAGGACCAAATCTCTGTTTTTTCGGCCCAAGGAAAATTATTCAACGGTATGATCATTGGTGTCTCTAAAGAGGGTCAACTTTTAGTGGAGACTGAGGACGAAAAACTTGAAAAATTTCGATTGAAAGAAATACGATTGCTTAATTAAGATCGCCCATTTTGGTGGAAAGGGTCTCCAAGAATTTGGTAATAGGTCCCTTCACCATCATGGCCATCATGGGGTTAAATTCGCCTTCGAACAACAATTCACCTTCTGAAGTGCTTTCGGAAACTTCCGAAATAAGGCCTGTAAGTGTAAAAGGAATTTTGTCACTAATGGCTCCAAGCACCACTTTAGAAGGGGCGTTCACCTCCTTAATTTCCAAAGCGATTTCGGGCATTCCGCTCAATGCAAAAACAAATGCATTGTCCCGGATTACCTCAAACTTAGCAATGTTATCGGGCATGAGGTTCTCAAAATTCTTTACATCGCTTAGATAATCGCACAATTCCTGGGCAGATTTCTGAACGCTTACTTTTTTACTTTTTATTTCCATTTGGGTATTTCGTTTTGGGGTATATGACAAATAGTGTGCCTATTTCCAATTGGCAGGATCTTTACGCCATTCTGCCAAAGTGGTGGCTTCTTCTGCCGTAATGTATTGGGCTTTCTCTGCCTGTTCTAATAAATTATCATAATTGCTCAAGGTGTTGAGGGAAACTTCAGCTTTTGAGAAATTTTCGACAGACACATCAAAGCCATAGGAAAATATGGCGACCATCCCTTTTACTTGTGCATTGGCTGCACGAAGTGCATCGACCGCCAAAAGACTGCTTTTTCCTGTACTGATAAGATCTTCAACTACCACTACATTTTGGTGCTCCTGAAGGGAACCTTCGATCTGGTTTTGACGACCGTGCTTCTTGGGTTCTGGACGAACATAACAAAAAGGCAGATTCATATAATCTGCGACCAGCATACCAATACCAATGGCGCCTGTGGCTACCCCAGCAATAACATCCGGCTTTCCGTACAATTCTTCAATTTGCTTGGCCAAATGCTCCCTAAGGTAATTGCGGATGGGAGGATAGGATAGCGTTATTCT
>JAHQVM010000141.1 GCA_019634365.1 Flavobacteriaceae bacterium
AACTTGATCTAGCTTGAAAAACACTAGTCAATCCTAAATAGAAGCAGCTCCTCTGGATCATCGGGAAATTGGTAGGTCCCGGTTTCCTTCAATCCCAATTTCTCGAGAAGCGCTATGGAAGCCATATTTTCGGCTACCGTAAATCCCAACAGGGTAGACAATCCCAATTGTGTCCTGGCATATTCCATAACCGCATGGGCGGCTTCATAACCATACCCTTTACCCGTATAATCCGGTAAAAAGGCAAATCCGATATCGGGATGATCCAGATTATCCCTTTTATATAGGCCACAGGCACCAATGGTTTCCTCTGTTGCTTTAAGGTTTACCGTATAGGATCCATAACCGAATTTATCGTAACTGGGAAGATAATTTTTTTCGATATAAGCCTCAGCTTGAGCTTGGTTCTTTACATTACGATCTCCAATAAACCTCAGCCAACCTTCCGAATTGAACAATTTCACGTAAAAGGGAGCATCGTCTAGAGTAATCTGTTTCAGTATGAGACGTTCTGTTTCAAGTTTCATGATAAACGAAGATACATATTTCTCTGGCTAACGTACAGGAAAAATCCCCTTTCAGTTTACGGCTTAAACCCCTTGATTGCAGTTGTGTATCCACATAGCTTTGTAACTCCAGAATTTAAATATGAAATAAAATGAATTTAGAAGTGACCCCTGTAGAAGGACCCGTAATCAAACCTGTAAAAAAACCTACCTATTATAACGAGGCTGCTTTCAAAAAGAGCATCGAAGATATGTATGACGAAATGGGCATCCCCGTAGATGAAAATTTCGATGGTTTTCTGTTTATCTAATAATTCCATTGCCACCCTAAAATGATGAAATAAAAAAAGTCCCTCCCAGTGGGGATGGACTTTGGTATGCAGAAATATTGGATTCTTAATTCTGAAAAAGCGGTTTCCCCGCCATCATAGCGTTCACTTTTTCAGCAACTGCCTCCAAGCGTGTTTCATCTTCATGATTAACAATGGCTTCATCGATCAATTCCACAATCTGAAGCATATCTGCTTCCTTTAGCCCGCGTGTTGTAACTGCAGCTGTTCCAATACGAATTCCACTGGTTACAAAAGGGGATTTATCATCGAAAGGAACCATATTCTTATTCACTGTAATGTCGGCTTTGCCTAAGGCTTCTTCGGCTTGTTTTCCCGAAAGGTTTTTATTCCGAAGATCGATAAGCATCATATGATTATCGGTTCCTCCACTAATAATCTTATATCCCTTATCCACAAAAACCTGCGCCATGACCTCCGCATTCTTCTTTACCTGAACCATATAGTGAAGGAAATCGTCGGTTAAAGCCTCTCCAAAAGCAATGGCTTTGGCCGCAATAACATGCTCCAAAGGCCCTCCCTGATTCCCCGGGAAAATAGCACTATTCAGTAGCATGGACATTTTTTTCAAGTTTCCATTTTTGAGTTTTAACCCAAATGGATTCTCAAAATCCTTGCCCATTAAAATAAGTCCGCCACGCGGACCACGAAGTGTCTTATGTGTCGTAGTAGTAACAATATGGCAATGTGGAATGGGATCACTTATAATTCCCTTGGCGATAAGTCCTGCTGGATGCGCAATGTCGGCCATAAGAATAGCGCCCACTTTATCTGCGATTTCACGAAAACGCTTGTAATCGATTTCACGGGAATAGGCAGAGGCACCCGCAATGATCAATTTGGGTTGCTCCTTAATGGCAATTTCTTCTATGGTATCGTAATTGAGACGCCCAGTCTCTTCCTCTACACCGTAAAACACAGGGTTATACAACAACCCAGAAAAATTAACGGGTGAACCATGGGTTAAATGTCCACCATGCGCAAGGTCAAATCCCATGAAGGTATCACCGGGTTTTAGACAGGCGGCAAAAACAGCTGTATTCGCTTGGGATCCACTGTGGGGTTGTACGTTGGCATATTCTGCCCCGAATAAAGTCTTGGCTCGGTCTATGGCAATCTGTTCCACTTCATCTACTATTTCGCAACCTCCATAATAGCGCTTCCCTGGATATCCCTCGGCGTATTTATTGGTAAGTACAGACCCTTGGGCTTGCATTACTTGGTTGCTTACAAAATTCTCGGATGCAATCAATTCCAGACCGTTGAGTTGCCTTTCTTTTTCTGCATCAATAAGTTCAAAAATTTGTTCGTCTTTTGCGATCATTACAGTAGCGTTAATTTCGCATCAAAAATAGTAAAAGCTTGGGGTTAGTTCCCCAGAAATTATATATTTGATTCACATATTTACTAACAAAAAATTGCACTATGCCACTTACCGCCAACGACCCCACACGTAAATCATGGATAGACGTTCCAGAGAACAGTGATTTCCCGATTCAGAATATTCCTTTCGGTGTGTTTCTCACCCGCGATGACGTGATCACAATTGGTACGCGGATTGGAGATACCGCCATTGATTTAGGCGCTATGCACCAGTTGGGATATTTTAAAGGAATAGAACTTACAGACGATATATTTCTTCAGGATTCCTTGAACGATTTTATTGCAGACGGTCGTAAAACTTGGCGTTTGGTGCGCAATCGTATTTCCGATATTTTCTTGCATACTTCACCCGGTTTACGCGATGACAAGGAACACCGTAAAAAAGTGCTCTTCAGTATGGATGAGATTGAAATGCAGTTACCCGTAGATGTAGGTGATTACACCGACTTCTATGCCAGTAAAGAACACGCCACCAATGTCGGGTCTCTTTTCCGTGACCCAGAAAATGCCCTATTGCCCAATTGGCTGCGCATTCCTATAGGATATCACGGTAGAAGTTCTTCCATTATCCCTTCGGGAACCCCAATTCGCAGACCTGTTGGACAAACCAAACCCGGAGAAGACGGTATTCCAGAATTCGGACCATCAAAATTATTGGACTTTGAATTGGAAATGGCATTTATAACTACAGCGACCAACGATCTTGGCAAGCACGTTCCCATTGATGAAGCCGAGGATAATATTTTTGGCCTTGTGCTCTTCAACGATTGGAGTGCAAGGGACATTCAGGCATGGGAATATGTTCCGTTGGGACCTTTTCTAGGAAAGAATTTCGCCTCGACTATTTCTCCATGGATTGTCACTTTGGATGCGTTAGAACCCTTCAGAACAGAAGGACCGGCACAAGATCCAGAACCGCTTCCTTACCTTCAGCAATCGGGACCTATGAATTTCGATATTCACCTTCAAGCTATCATTCAACCCAAGGGCGGTGTTGAAAATGTCGTGGCCAAATCCAATTTCAAGTACATGTACTGGTCCATGGCACAACAATTGGCACATCATACGGTGAATGGATGCAACGTTCGCAGTGGTGATATGATGGGAAGTGGGACCATTTCCGGCCCTACCAAAGATAGCTTCGGCTCCATGTTGGAGCTAACCTGGCGCGGGCAGAATCCTCTTAAACTTTCGGACGGCTCAGAGCGCAAGTTCATTAATGATGAGGATACCGTTATTCTGCGAGGTTATTGTCAAAATGATGAGGTACGAATCGGATTTGGCGATTGTAGCGGTAAAGTGCTGCCAGCTAGAAAGTTATAATTTTGGCACAACCCTTGCATTTTACATTCCATAACCAAACACATTCGTTATGAGAACAACTATTACTTTATTATTGGTGGCCATTACGCTATTAGGATGTAATAGTGTTAAACGTAACCAAAAGTTTTTGGCCCAAGGAAATTACGATCAAGCCATTTATTTGGCCGTTAAAAAACTTAGGAAAGGTAAAATCTCTTCCAAGAATGACATGCATATTGAGATGTTGCAGGAAGCATTTGTCAAAGCCGTAACCGATGATGAGAGAAGGATCAAGTTCTTACAAAAGGACGGGCAACCTTCCAACAGTAAAGAAATCTATTTTAGGTACTTAGATCTTGAAGAACGTCAAAACATGCTCCGTCCCCTACTTCCATTGACCAATTCCTTTGGAAAGGAAGCTCGTTTCAAAATGATGGATTATACCGGCGCTATTCTTACCGCCAAGGAAAATTATGTCGCCTACAGCTATGATGAAGCTGCCCAATACCTTAATAGGAATACCACGCTGGATGCCCGAACAGCATACCATATTTATTGCGAGATTGAAGAATTGCAGGAGAACTATAGAGACGTAAGAAGACTTAAGGAAGAGTCCCGTTTTTTGGGAACTGATTTCGTTCAAGTAGAATTGAGGAATCGAAGCGGACAGATCATTCCAAGAAGATTGGAAAGGGAATTATTGGACTTCAATACCTACGATCTTGATGATTTTTGGACGCAGTACCATGAAAATCCAAGAGATGATATCGACTATCAGTTTGGAATACGAATGAATTTCGAACAAATTGCCATTGCTCCTGAGCGTATTTCAGAAACCGAATATAGAAGGGAGAAGGAGATCGAAGACGGCTGGAGATATCAATTAGATAGAAATGGCAATGTGGTGAAGGATAGTTTGGGTAACGACATCAAAATCCCAAATTACACCATTGTTACCGCAAGGGTTATGTATACCACACAGACCAAGAGCGTACTGGTGGGAGGAGATGTTCATTACAGAGATCTAGTTCAAGGCCGCGATATGGGAAGGCATCCTTTGGCAACAGAGTTCGTTTTTGAAAATGAATTCGCCAAATTTAGAGGTGACGAGCGTGCTCTAACGGAAGAAGATCTGAGATTTTTAGAATACGACTTTATCCCTTTCCCATCTAACGAACAAATGGTTTTGGACGCAGGGGATGACATCAAAGCCCGTCTCAGGGACATCCTACGAAATAACTCGCTACGATAAAGAATCCCCCCATAAATGGGGGTTTTTTGATGGTTACGATCTCACGTAATTCTCATCTTTTCAAGGAATAGAGGCAAAAAAAAATATCTAAGGCCTATCAATCAAATAAATTCAATACTTTTATTTGTTTGATTTTCGAAGGAATCTAATAAAAAAGCTATGATGAGACGACTAACCATCCTATTAACTTTCCTTATTCCATTACAATTATTTTCCCAAAACGTCGAACTGTTTCAACAGTTTAACGGGCAATATGATTTTACCGCATTTGGTAATACATTAAACACAGGGGAAAATGGAGCAGGAGGTCCTTGTACCATACTTACCGAAAGTAGCGCAGACTACAACTTAGGCCCTGGAGAAGCTTTCGTTTCTGCGCATCTTTATTGGTCCGGTTCCGGAACTGGTGACTTTAATGTGGAATTGAATGGCCAAGAAGTAGTGGCCGAAAGAACCTTTAGCCTCACCGCTGGAACAGGGTTGGAATATTTCGCCGCCTATGCAGAAGTAAGCAATATAGTCGGTTCAACGGGTCCTGGAACCTATACCCTATCCGAGTTGGATTTAACCAGTGTCATCCCAAATTATTGTGGAGGAGGAACCAATTTTGGTGGATGGAGTATCATCGTAATTTTCCAAGATCTGTCACTTACCTTAAATCAGATTAGTCTTTTTGATGGTTTGGAATTCGTTTCGGCGAGCAATCCTTCCTTAGAAATTCTTCTAGAAAACATTGATATTACTACGGAAGATCTTGCCAAGATTGGATTTTTAGCTTGGGAAGGAGATGCGGGAATTGCTGTTGATGAAACTCTACTCATTAATGGTAACCTTATTAGTAACCCTCCCTTGAATCCAGCAAATAATGCCTTTAACGGCACGAACAGTTATACCGGAGATGCCGATCTTTTCAATATGGATATGGATGTATATGATATTGAAGATGTTGTAAGTCAAGGAGATACAAGCATCACTATCAATCTTACCTCGGGACAGGATTTTGTGATGGTGAACAATATCATTACCAGTGTAAATTCGGAAATTCCCGATGCAACTATTGAGCTTCAAAATATTGGAGTTATTTGCGACAATAATGATTTAGATCTTACCTATGTGGTGTATAACACAAATAGTACTGCTCCCCTTCCCGCGAATACTCCTATAGCCTTCTATGCCGACGCAGTGCTCCTGGGGCAGTCTCAAACCAATGCGCTCATCCCAATTGGTGGTTCTGAAGCAGGTGCAATTACGCTGAGCATTCCATTAGCAACTCCCAATATCTTTAACTTGAGAGCTGTTGTCGACGATATTGGCGATGGTACCGGAATCGTGGCCGAAACCAATGAGGACAATAATGAATTTAGTGTAGAAATCAATCAAACGGAATCCGAGTTTTTCCTAGGTGACGATATCGTGGGATGTGCTGGGACGCCTGTAATTTTGAATACTGGAATTGTAGATGCTAACTTCACCTTTATTTGGTACTTCAACGGTGCTCCCATTCCCGGGGAAGACGGTCCTTCCCTTTCAGTAAGTGTAGATGGGACCTATGCAGTAGAAGGATCTAAAGGCTTATGCTTTATACAAGACGAAATTGATGTTAGCTTTCTTCCACCAGCTCCTATCAATACCGATCCTCCACCATTGGTGGTTTGTGATCCAGACAATGATGGTTTTGCCGAATTTACCCTTACCGATGCAGATCCCATCATAACATTGAATAACCCAGATCTCGTAGTTACGTATCACGGAACCTTAATCGATGCCCAATTGGGACAATTACCCTTAACAAGCCCTTATGTTAACGACGACATCTATTTAGACGAACCCGTTACCGATCCAACCGATCCGTTGTATGGCACCGGTGGCGTTTGGGCTTTAGTGGAAAGCACTGTAAGTACCTGTTTCGAAATAGTACCACTTGCTCTAGAAGTTCGTGATAGTCCAGTTCCTACAGCACCCGCAGAACCGTTGCGCAAATGTGATGATGATGGTACTGAAGATGGGTTTAGGCTATTCGATCTTACTGAAGTTGAAATGGAAGTGTACGGAACACTTTCTCCCAGTGAATTCGATCTTTATTATTATGAAAATGAAGCGGAAGCTATAATTGCTGGAGATCTTGCCATTACATCGCCCGATTTCTCCATGGCGATTCCAGATCCAAGTAATTACATAAATACCTCCAATCCACAAATCATTTATATTCTGATGGTGGGTAACGACACAAGTACAAGTCCGCCCAACCCAAATGGTGCCAATGGATGTTATGCTATTGTAGAATTAGAATTAATCGTGGACCCGCTGCCACCTGCGACGGGCCCCTTCGAGATGATGCTGTGCGATGACGAACTAAATGGAAGTGCCCCCGATGATGAAGTGTCAACATTCGACTTAACAACTCAAAACGACGGTGCTACTTTGGGCGATCCAACCCTAACGGTCACTTGGTTCGAAACCATGGCTGATGAAATGGCGGATAACCCCATTCCAGATCCAACCATGTACCAGAACACCTCGACCCCCCAGACGGTCATCGGCCGTGTCCGCACGGAGTTCGGCTGCGACCGGATCGTTACCTTGACCCTTACGGTGCTTCCCAACCCCACCCCTAACGCCTCCCCTGAGCCTTTGGAGCTCTGCGACGACGACGAC
>JAHQVM010000142.1 GCA_019634365.1 Flavobacteriaceae bacterium
ACCCCTATGCAAAATAACCGCGATGCTCAGCACATCATTCAAGGGTATTTGCGAAAGAATAAAGTGATGAAAATCCTGCACCTTCCCAAAGAGGCGACCATATAAATAATCTTCTTTACCTTTATTGCGTATCAATTAGTATCTAATGAATATTTGGCGAAAGAAACTGCATGATATCATTTACGAGGCCGATACTCCAGCCGGAAAAGTATTCGATGTCATCTTACTGGTCTTAATTATATTGAGTGTCGTCTTTGTAATGCTCGAGAGCGTGAGCAGTATCGACGCAAAATACCACGAATTGCTATATATAGGAGAATGGGTGATCACTATTTTTTTTACTTTCGAGTATATCGCCCGGATTATTACCGTAAAGAAACCATTCCGTTACATTTTTAGTTTTTATGGTATTATAGATCTCATCTCTACCATCCCATTATACCTATCCTTTATACTGGCGGGATCCAGTTACCTGTTAACAGTTCGGGCTTTGCGATTGTTGCGTATATTCCGAATACTGAAAATTACTCGTTATATAGGAGCCTCAAATAGGCTAAAAAGGGCACTTTTACACAGTCGCCCGAAAATTTTTGTATTCCTTTTTGCGGTACTTATCATTTCTATCATCGCAGGAACTTTGATGTATCTAATTGAAGGCGAGGAACACGGTTTTAATAGCATTCCCCACAGTATATATTGGTGTATTGTTACCCTCACTACGGTTGGCTATGGAGATATCTCCCCCTCCACCCCATTGGGCCAGTTTATAGCGAGTATTATTATGATTATGGGGTATGGAATCATAGCGGTTCCTACCGGCATTATGACGGTAGAATATAGCAAAGCGGCCCAAGAGCATATAGATATCAATACACAGAATTGTACGAACTGCGGCGAAAGTAATCACAAGGATAACGCCAAATACTGTCATGCCTGTGGCGACGCCCTTAATCCTGAAATGGATGCCTAATGAGTTCAAAACCTTTACTTATTTGTGTGGTTGGACCCACCGCAATTGGTAAAACTGCACTAGCCATTGCGCTGGCGCAGGCATTTGAAACTGAAATCATTTCGGCAGATTCCCGTCAGTTTTTCAGGGAAATGACTATTGGAACTGCTGTCCCTTCAGCCGAAGAACTGGCTGCTGCACCCCATCACTTTATTCAGAATTTGAGTATTCATGACGCATATAGCGTTGGTGATTTTGAAAAAGATGCCCTAACATTATTGGAGGAGCTATTCACCAAACATAACGTAGCCATTTTGGTTGGTGGTTCTGGGCTCTATGTGGATGCCGTAGTGAAAGGTTTGGACACCTTTCCTGAAGTCCCTAGCCATATTCGCGAAACTTTGAATCTAGAGTTGGAAGAAAAAGGGTTGGAATACCTACAACAGACTTTGCAAAAGGAAGACCCTCTGTATTACGAAAAAGTAGATATTCATAATCCGCACAGGGTCATAAGGGCTCTGGAAGTAATAAGGGCGTCTGGTAAGCCTTATTCTTCGTTTCTGAACGCTCCTAATGCTGAGCGTCCTTTCCAGACACTTTACATTGGCTTGAACGCGGAACGGGAAATCGTCTATGATCGCATTAATCGCCGTGTGGATATCATGGTAGCCAACGGACTGGTTGAAGAAGCCAAAGCATTATTCCCTTACAAACACTTAAACTCTCTGCAAACAGTCGGTTACCGAGAACTTTTCAGTTATTTTGACGGAACATTTGAATTGGATACGGCCATTGCTGAAATAAAGAAAAACACCAGGCGTTTTGCCAAACGTCAAGGCACTTGGTTCCGGAAAAACGAAGGGATTCATTGGTTCGACTACACCACTCCGCCTTCAGAAATTGTTAACTTCATTAAAACGAAAAACACCTAACTCCATTGGGAGTTAGGTGTTTCTTACACTTAACTTGTTAGATTATTGGTCTACTTCATCTTTTACGACCAAACGGAAACCTTCTCCATGAATGTTGATAATCTCAACACCATCGTCCTTGCTTAAATATTTTCTAAGCTTGGCAATATAAACATCCATACTTCGGGAGGTGAAGTAATTGTCATCCCTCCAAATTTTGGTTAATGCCAGTTCGCGGGGCATTAAGTCGTTCTTATGCAATGCAAGCAGGCGAAGGAGATCATTCTCCTTAGGGGAAAGCTTTATTGGGTCTTCTTTGGCATAGGTAAGGAAACGCAACTTTGAATTTAAATGAAAATTCCCCACGTTAAACTCAAATTGTTTACTATCGGCGATTGAATCAGTTGCCTTACGCTGTATAATTGCCTTTATCTTCATGAGCAACACCTCACTATCAAAAGGTTTATTTAGATAATCATCTGCTCCTACCTTATATCCCTTAAGAACATCTTCTTTCATTGCCTTCGCAGTTAGGAATATAATAGGCACATCTTCATTCTTTTCCCTGATTTCTTTCGCCAAGGTAAAACCATCCTTATAAGGCATCATGACGTCCAGGATACAAAGATCGAAGTCATCTTTTTTAAATTTTTCGAACCCTTCCATTCCATTCTTTGCATGGGTCACATCATATTCGTTCATTGAAAGGTAGTCCTTGAGAACAGTTCCAAAGTTTGGATCATCCTCCACTAACAAGATTTTTTTGTTTTCTGTTTCCATATTTCTAAGATATTAAGTGCATTTTTACTATGAAGGTACTCCCCTTACCTTTTTCGCTTTCTACATAAATTTCGGCATTATGATCATTGAGTATCCTTCTTACATAGGACAATCCAAGACCGTGCCCTTTTACATTGTGAATATCGCCAGTATGTTCGCGATAAAATTTTTCAAATATTTTCTTCTGAACACTTTTACTCATTCCCACTCCCTGATCTTGAATCTTTAAGAGTATGTTATCCTTTACGTTCTCTGTATGAATATCAATTTTCGGTGCTTCTTCTGAGTACTTAATGGCATTGTCCAACATATTGACCACCACGTTGGTTAAATGCAATTCGTTCGCCAATACCGAAGATTTCATGGCGCCAAAATGCGTGTTTATATAGCCACCCCTATCTTCAACGATAAGACTTACATGCGAAATGGCATCCTCTACAATTTCATGAAGTTTTACCCGCGCTTTGGGGATATCCAGTTCATTCTTCTCAAGCTTCGAAATACGAAGCACATTTTCCACCTGTGCATGCATCCTTCTGTTTTCATCGCGGATCATTTTCAGATAGCGCGAAATGAATTCCTTGTTTTCAGATACTTTAGGATTCTTCAACGCATCCAAGGCCAAATTAATGGTAGCTATGGGTGTTTTGAATTCATGCGTCATGTTATTGATAAAATCCGTTTTAATCTGAGAAATCTGACGCTGCTTAAAAATCTGTCGCAAGGCATTGGAATAAGCCAAAATGATCACTGTGGTAAAAGCCAGTGATAGTAAAGCCATTCCCAAAATCGTATTCAGTACAACTTTACCTTTATTCGAAAAATTCACATACAGTTTATAACTGGTATTGAAATTATCGTTTACGAACAATGGCACACCGTAGGTGCTCGCAGGATCCAAGTCGAAATTCTTGGAATGTATTTTCGTAGCCAATTCGTTACTGTACACTGCGTATTCAAATTTGGGTTCTAACCCTCTTCTCCGACATTCTTTATTAATCAGTTCAACAATTTCATCCTTCCCCACCCTTTTATGAATAGGTGTTCTTGAGGAAATATTGCTAATGAACGTTTCAAACTGTTTGCGTTCATAGTCTGGCAAACGTTTAAAATTAACTTGAGTTTGGGTGGTATAGCTACCGCCATCCAATCCACCAATAATTCGGGTTGTTTTCTGCTTGTTGGTAATTTTTGTGAACTCTATACTATCGATATCAGTATCGAAGAATCTGGTGGAAAGTTTGTAATCTTCCTCAATGATACCATCCGAAAAGATGATGGTTTCATTTTTATCTTCATTTACAATTCGATAAATAAGCTCATTAACACTTACATTGCTTGGCTCATCATTTTCTTCGATCAAACCATTGTACAGACGATAATAATCGTCAATTTCACGAAGTTGAATACTCTTGGAAACATCTGTCAAGACTTGTCTTACGTTAAAGGTAAACTGATCTTCCTTTGTTTTGTAAGCATTATTAATCCAGTATCCTTGAACAAAAATGATTCCCAATAAGGACAGCGACATAGAACCAATAAGCAGGGCAAACAACCTTTTGTTCATGATCCAAAAGTAAGATTTTAACATTTAGACGTTGGGCTGTTTAACCTAATGTTAACACAAGAAAGAAATGATGCTTTTTTAGCTGTTTAGCAAGAGGTTATGGATCTCTTTTACCATTTCCTTGGTCGTGTCCAAATCGGTGTTTTCTATATGGAAATGAGACAGGGGTATTTTTTTTTCATCGTCCCATTGATTGGCCATACGGCTTTCAATCTGTTCTTCTGTGGTACCATCGCGTTGCACAACCCTTTGTATTCTAATCTCCTTGGGAGCTGTTACCAAAACGATAAAATCGCAGTTTTTGTATCCGCCATTTTCAAAAAGAATGGCGGCTTCCTTAATGCAGTAGGGTGCATCCTGTTTTTTAAGCCAGCGTTTAAAGTGTTGTCCTACTTTGGGATGGATGATAGCATTTACCTTTTGAAGTAAGTCCTTGTTGTTGAAAATCTTCTCGGCGACAAAGGGTCGGTTTAATTCATTATCAATGTAGGTTTCTTCACCCAGAAGTGCTGTTAACTTTCGGCGGATTACCTTTGACCGATTCGTGAGCAATTTGGCTTCTACATCGGCGATATAGACCGGTATCCCCAGCTCGCCAAATAAGCGCGCTACAGTGGTTTTTCCGCTACCAATTCCTCCGGTAAGTCCAACGACTTTCAAACTATTTAAATATTAGGTATTCAACTCTTTTAGTGGCCAATTCCAGATCATAAAGGTGATTGGGGTGAGCTTCCAAAACTGGTACCAGATAACTCTCGGCTTCATTTCTTTTATTATAATCACAAACCAATTTGAAATCACCGCTGGAAACAGCATTAAACTGACTCATGGCCACGTTGAATGATACCGTGATTTCTGAAGGCAATAACTTTACCTCCATATCTAATGGAGCATTCTCTAGTTGTACAGGGACCTGAAATTCCTTTTGTGTGAATTCCTCCACCTCAATCATTACACTCACTTCTTGGGTTTTACTACTGACATCAGTATCGATTGGAAACTGGAGTGCTACATTCCTTTCTATTTTATCCGAAGCATTCTTTATGACAACATTTTCGGTTTCGACATGGGTAATCTGTTGTAACTTCATCAGGGGCCCCATGAGCACAATAGAATCTGGCTTTATGGTGATAGCGCCCAAATTTCGATATCCTTCCTTGTATTTAATCTCGGCGGCCAGCTTTACAGGAACTTTTCTTGTTTCCAAACGATCCAACATAACACGCCAAGTATCGGTAGACAGGTTACTGATGCCCGCACTATTATCTAATTGAGAGGAAATAAGCTTTACCAAATCGGTATTTCGGAGTTCTATCAAAGTATCCCCTTCTTCAAAATATCGTGAAATATCTATATGGATCGAGGGTTGCTTAAATTCATAGGATAAAGCCTGAAAACCGTTGGTTTTCATGACAAAGGAAAGCTTATCTGTTGATTCGGGAATCACGGAAACATTCTCAGGAACATTATCATAAAATACATTGGCTTCTACCAATGCAGATGTCTCGGTAGAGAACTTAGCTAGTATCCAAAATATCATGGCCAATAGCAGGAAAAATAAAAATGACTTCACTTTGGAAGCCTTATATGTCTTTCTGTTTTCGGTCATGGATTAAAATTACTTAAAAAATAAATGGGGGAATTGCTTTTCTGGGTCTTTATTCAGTATGCCAATGTAGAACGATGACTTTAGAAAAGCCAAACCGTATCCGAAAAATTGTATAAATACTGCAATTACTGAAAGGAATCCGATTACAAGACTCTTGTTTGTTAGACTCGAATGGGTAAAAATTAGTGCAATATAGAAAGCCAAAGGTAGGAGTGCTCCCCAGTGATAAACAAATGCTCCCGTGATCGACAAGAGGACGAAAAAAACGAAAATGGTAGGAAGCCAAAAAGTAAGTTTAGCCGCATGCGGATGCCATTTATTTAAAATGGGGCGTACCGCGCCAAACTTCTTTACCTGGGTATGGAATTTTTTCCATGATATCCTTCTTTTGTGAAATACATGCGCATCTGGGATGAATGTTGTAGAAAGTCCTTCTTTCAAAATGCGTTGTGACAAATCGGGATCCTCACCGGGATGGATTCTGGCAAACCCCTGCGTTTTCTCAAAAGCCTCTCTGGAAATTCCCATATTAAAACTCCTGGGCTCGAATTTATTGATACTGTTTTTATTTCCGCGAATACCTCCGGTGGTGAAAAAAGAGGTCATTACATAGTTAATGGCCTTCTGCAAAGGTGTAAAGCTTTCATGCGCTGCATCTGCGCCACCAAAACAGTCTACATAGTTTTTCCTCAGAAAAGCATCTACCACCGATAAATAGTTTGGAGGTAAAAGGCAATCTGAATCGAGAATTATAAAATAATTACCATTGGCCTTTTTCATCCCGAAATTTCGGGAATCTCCGGGGCCGGAATTGGGCTTTGTATAGTAGGATATGTTCAATGCATCACTATATTCCCTTACCACAGCTTCTGCCGATTGTGTGGACCCATCTTCCACAATAACTATTTCATAGGGTTTGGGAAACGACATTTTGGAAAAACTTCCCAGCAGTTCTTTTATTTCCTGTGGCCTATTATATACAGGTATAATAAAGGAGTAAATCAAATTCATTGGGAACAAAAATACACAATAAAAAAACCGCCTCGGTAACCCGAGGCGGCTTTCGTTTATAATATTTTATAAACTTATTGCTTAATGATATGGTATGCTCCTACTTGATCGTCGGCAAATACCTTCATTAGGTAAGTACCTTGGTTCAATTGAGAAACATTTAATTGACCTCTATCAGTATTCATAGCTTGATCGATCACTTTCTGACCTAGCATGTTGTAAACTTCAACGCGCTCGATGTTCTGGGCAGCAGCCATGTTAACAACGTCTACAGCTGGGTTCGGGTAGAAAGAGAATCCTTGAATTATCTGATCGCTCGTTCCAAGCGTGTTATCACACTCGGTAAACTCGATATCTGTAATTCCTCCTGTATTTACAACGAAGCAGTAGTATGCCTGTCCTGTAACAGTTGGGATACTAGCACTGATGTTCGGGAAACACTGGTTATCGAAGTAATCTACCAATACCAACTCGTCTTCCGTAGAAGTCTCATCTGGAGCTGTGTAGAAAGTTACAGAAGTAGCTCCTGCAGGACTTAATACAGTTCCTCTGATAAATCCATCGGCAATTGGAGTAAAGCTATACCATACACCGTTTGCACCAGAAAGATCACAATCTGTTGGGTTACCAGCTTCTGTAGTTGCTCCTGGCATTTGTACACCTTCGTCAGTCCAAGGACAGTCGAAGTCGTTCAAGTCAATCGCATTTGCGATATCGTCGTTCGCTGGAGGTATGATAGTACAAGTCATCGTTAACTCGAAGTTACCGATCGCACCGTTAAATCCGTGAACAAGGATGTAGTATGTAGTATTTCCATCACTTTGGAATTCAACTTCAGACTGGAAATTTGGACAGTCACCATCATCGTTACCAGCTACACAAGTAAGTGGCAATGAAGAACAGTCTCCAGTGTAAACAGAAATCTTAGTATCGTAGTCTGTGTTATCGCTACAAGTATCTAGAAGGATATCAGTTACCAGTCCACTAGTGTCTTCGTATACATACCAAACACCCGGTGCAGAGGTAGTAGTATCACAATCAGGTGCTGCAGCAGTATCATCTGTAGCATTAATGGTAGTACCCATTAGAGAGTCTCCACAAGCGATTGGGAAAGCTCCATCACACTGATCGTTGGCTGGAGGATCTACACAAGTAATAGACATTACGAATGGTCCTACATCACCAGCGTCAAATCCTTCTACTGCAATGTAATAAGTAGAAGTACCATCAGAGAAGAATGAAACTTCAGACTGAAGACCACAGAAATCATCATTGGTAGTAATAATTGTTCCACCACATGAATCATATACGGTTAATCTAGAATCGTAGGTTGTACCAGCGTCACAAAGAGAAACAGTTACCAATTGTGGAGATCCTGTTCCTGTGAAAGAATACCACTCATCCTCGGCAGTACTGTTACCACCTTGGTCTGTATTATCACTAGTATCTCCAGAAATAACATCACCACAAGCTACTGGGATAGCTCCAATACACTCATCTTCTGTAGCTCCACCACCAATTGGATCACAAGTTCCACTATAGTTGTAAACTACTTCTCTAATTGGATCTGGGAACGTCCAAACCCCTGTACCAGCATCGAACTGAGCATATGCAAATCCTTCCACCGGAGTATCTTCAGTATACTCCCAGAAAACAGTTCCTTGGTTGGTTGCAGTACCCATACTGATTTCAATCCAGTAGGTAGTATCAGAACCTGGATCACCAGCAAATGTAAATGGAGTCACAGACATGGTCGTTACGTACTGGTCTGCTACTGGGTTAGCCCATGGTTGAGAGCTTACGATAGTTGGTACTACTGTTTCACTTCCTAATTCAGCTCCTGGTAATCCACCATCATCTGCACGGTAAACGATGTTAGCCGTAATTGGTGGATCGTCTGGTGCAAACGTTAAGAATACAGCATCGATGGTCTCTACAGTGAAATCTTCACCTGCAGCTACAACGATATCTGAAGCCGATTTGAAGGCAGAATCAACAGAAGATCCTGTTCCTCCACCTGCAGTACCAGACAATGGGTGCTCTTGGTTACAAGGTGCTCCTCCGCCAATAGGCTCACAGCTTCCAATGAAATCATATACAGTTTCTCTAATTGGGTCTGGGAATGTCCAAACTCCTGTACCAGCATCGAATTGAGCATAAGCCAATCCTTCTACTGGAGTATCTTCTGTGTACTCCCAGAATACGGTTCCTTGGTTGGTTGCCGTACCCATACTGATTTCAATCCAGTAGGTAGTATCGGAACCTGCATCACCCATAAAGGTAAATGGAGTCACAGACATAGTAGTTTCATATTGGTCTGCAACTGGGTTGGCCCAAGGTTGAGAACTCAAAATAGTAGGTACTACTGTTTCACTTCCTAATTCAGCTCCTGGCAATCCACCATCATCTGCACGGTAAACAATGTTAGCCGTAATTGGTGGGTCGTCTGGTGCAAATGTTAGGAAATAAGCATTGATAGTCTCTACAGTAAAGTTTTCACCAGCCGCTACAACGATATCAGCAGCTGACTTAAATGCAGAGTCAACAGAAGATCCTGTTCCTCCACCTGCAGTACCAGAAAGTGGGTGGTCTTGGTTACAAGGTCCTCCTCCTACATCGATAGGCTCACAGTCTCCAATAAAGTCGTAAACAACTTCTCTAATTGGATCTGGGAATGTCCAAACTCCAGTACCAGAATCGAACTGTGCATATGCCAGCCCTTCTACTGGAGTATCTTCTGTATACTCCCAGAATACTGTCCCTTGGTTGGTTGCTGTACCCATACTGATTTCAATCCAGTAGGTAGTGTCTACAGCAGGATCTCCCATGAAAGTAAATGGTGTTACCGCCATGGTAGTTTCATACTGATCTGCCACTGGGTTAGCCCATGGCTGAGAGCTCAATACAGTTGGTACAACTGTCTCACTTCCGATTTCAGCTCCCGGCAAACCACCGTCATCTGCACGGTAAACGATGTTGGCCGTGATTGGTGGATCGTCCGGTGCGAACGTTAGGAAGAATGTATTAATGGTTTCAATGGTGAAGTTTTCACCAGCTGGAACAACGATATCTGCTGCCGACTTAAAGGCAGAATCTACAGAAGATCCAGTTCCTCCACCTGCTGTACCAGAAAGTGGATGTGCTTGGTTACAAGGCACTAGGTCAAAAACAGAAGGTCCAGCAGGACTTGCTGTTCTTGAATCACCATAATAAGCATCCAAGATAGCTTGCTCTTCCTGAGTCAACATATTTTCAGCATCATTAGCCGAAAGACTGCTTGCTCCAGCAAACTTGTCAAGAATTGCTTGCACTTCAGCTGAAGGCTGAGGCAAAGCCTGCTTTTCTTCAACTTGCGGTGCTCTGTAAGAAGTACTACCAGCTGGGGCCTTTAAATCTGCATGAACTGCAATATAAACCGCCTTGGTAGCATGGGCAACGTTACTTTTGACTTGCTGAACTTTAGTGGTAGTCCCGGCAGAAATTTCTGCAAGGTTTTGACTAAACCCAACGCAACAAAACAACATTGCAATCAGTAAAGTAAATTTTTTCATAATTTGAGATTAAAATTACTAGATTAGTTAATAACGTTAAAAATATCCAAAAAAAAGGGAACTACAAAAGAAAAAATCAACTTAAACTCGAAGTCCGACAAAAGTCCGTTTTTGTCGATCAAAAACAAAAAAAGCCCACCAAACGGTGAGCTCATTTCTTAAAACCAATTGGGGTTTTATTCTTTCATAAACGCTTCCATCACTTCATTGCTCACCCCTACGTTAGAGAAGCCACCATCGTTGTAAAGATTTTGCAAAGTTACCCTCTTGGTTAGGTCACTGAACAACGAAACTGTATAGTTAGCGCAATCCAAAGCGGTCGCATTACCCAATGGAGACATTTTGTCGGCATAGGCAATAAAGCCATCGAAGCCTTTCACTCCTTGCCCTGCTGTGGTTGGCGTAGGAGATTGAGAAATGGTATTCACTCGTACTTTTTTATCCTTTCCAAAAAAGTACCCAAAACTTCTGGCTATCGATTCAAGATACGCTTTATTATCTGCCATGTCATTATAATCAGGGAATACCCGTTGTGCTGCCATATACGTTAGAGCAACAATACTCCCCCATTCATTCATAGCATCCTTTTTGTACAAAACCTGCATGGTTTTGTGGAAAGAGAGTGCCGAGACATCCCATCCTTTTTGGGTCCAATCGTATTTTTGATCGGTATAATGTTTTCCTTTTCTCACATTAACAGACATGCCAATGGAATGCAACACAAAATCCAGCTTACCTCCAAGAATTTCCATAGCCTGATCCACAAGATTCTCCAAGTCTTCCAAATTTGTGGCATCTGCAGGCACTATTTGGGAATTCGTTTTTTCTGCCAATTGATTTATTTGCCCCATTCGCATGGCAATGGGTGCATTGGTTAAAACGATCGCTCCGCCTTCTTCATGAACGCGTTCGGCGGTTTTCCAGGCAATGGAATTTTCGTCCAAAGCCCCAAAAATAATTCCTCGTTTTCCTTTAAGTAAGTTGTGTGACATATTGCTGTGTGGTTAATTCTTTCTAAGATAACATGAGTCGAGCTGCAAAGATACACTAATTCAACAATTGCTTGGCATGAGCAATAGCAGAATCGCTCAGTGTATTGCCACCAATCATTTGGGCAATTTCTATCACCCTATCCTCTAATGTTAATTCCTTGATGTGGGTAGTAGTAATGTTGTCCCTATCGTTTTTGAAAACCCTTTTATGATAGTCTCCCTTGGCAGCAATTTGTGGTAAATGCGTTATGCTTAGCACCTGCATATTTTTACTCATACCCGACATAATCTCCGCCATCTTATGGGCAACTTCACCAGATACCCCGGTATCTATTTCGTCGAAAATAAGGGTTGGAAGTTCTTTATAATCGGTTAAAATCGCTTTAATGGCCAGCATAATCCGGCTCATCTCCCCACCCGACGCTACTTTGCCCAATGGCCCCATACCGCTACCTTTATTGGCAGTGAAAAGCAACTCCAACTGTGCATTCCCATCACTTCTAAACGCCTCCAATACATTCAGCCGAAATTGAAACTGTGCATTGGGCAGCCCCAATCCACTTAGAAAAGCTTCCAACTTTTGCTTCAAGACTGGCATGGCTTCCATTCTACGCTCATTGAGTTTATCGGCACTTCCTGAAGTATATTCTTTTGCTCTGGCTACTTGTTCTTCAAGATCTTGAATCGTATCATCAATCTGTGAGGAAGCATCTACCTTTTCAGCCAGCTCCGCCTGAATTTCCAAAAGTTCGCTCACTTCGGCCACACCGTGTTTCTGTTGTAAACGGAATAGCGTTTGCATTTTATCCTGAACCTCCAAAAGTAATTGGGGATTCACCTCCAAGGTATCGGCCGCATTCATAACCTCATCGCCTACATCTTCCAATTCAATAATCACACTATTCACGCGTTGCCAAAGGGAATCATAGGCGGATGAAAAACTTCTAATCTTACCCAATTCTGTCAAGGCCGTTCTTAAGCCTGTAATACTTCCCGTCATCTCATTGGACAAAGCCTGGGAAACTTGAGCCAACACCCCTTGGATTTCTTCTGCATTATTCAACTTTTCATAGGTTTCTTCCAACTCTTCTTGCTGAATGGAAGCCAGGTTGGCCTCTACCAGTTCATTGTATAGAAAATTATGGTAATCCAGATCTTTCAGCGCTTGCTCGCGCTGCTCCCTTAATTGGGATAATTTCTTTTTTAGACTGCGATACGCATTCAAGCTCGTCCTATAAGCTTCCAACACCTCACTATTCCCTGCCAACGCATCCACTACTTCCATTTGATAGGCTTCCGAAGCCAAGGTTCGTGTTTCATGCTGGCTGTGCACATCGATGAGTCGTTCGCCAAGCACCTGCATCTGCTGCAACGTTACGGGGGTGTCATTCACAAATGCCCTGGATTTTCCACTCGGTAAAATCTCCCGCCGAAGGATCGTTTGCTCTTCATAATCCAAATCATTTTCAGCAAACAAGGTGGCAAGCCCATAACTTCCTATGGAAAAGTGAGCTTCGATAATACATTTCCTGTCCATATCGCGCATGACTTTAAGATCGGCACGGTTGCCTAGAACCATCCCCAGTGCACCGAGCAAGATGGATTTTCCGGCTCCGGTTTCACCTGTTATGATAGTCAAACCTTTATTGAAGTCTACCTTGATATCTTCAATAAGGGCATAATTCTTTATGGACAGCGATGTGATCAAACGGCTAAATGGGTTATAAAAAAACTCCCTCTAAAGTAAGGGAGTTTTGGGATTCATGCAATAGCAATAAAGCTATATTTTTATCTTACTCCAATTGGATCTTCGTGTGGGAGCAATTCTATTTAAATGCTCCATAAATGTATTGATATTTACACTGGGACCTCCACTAAAAACGCCTTCTATTTCATCACTTTTGGCATCAAAGAAGGTTCGCAATAGAAAAGAGTTGGGCCTGCGATCATTTACATTCTTAAGATTGGATATGGATTCTATAATCTTAAGCTTTGCTTCCCTTGGATTGGATTCCAATACATCCATACCCAAACGATGGTAGTTGTACATGGCATCGTGGAACTCCTGATATACATTAGAAATAATGGCATCATTGTACCTAAATCTAGATTGGGTTCCGTCGGTGGCTTTCCAACCCACAAAGTTGCTGGAGGCAGCCGTATTTACAATTTGCTTGGCAATATCGAAATATTCTGCACCACCATTAAGTTCGAAAGTATCGGCATCCAAACCAATGATGGTATACACATGATACGCCAGCACTGAAACAAGGTTCGAGTCGAAGGTGTTTATATTGAATACCAGTGGTTGGAATTCATTGTAGTCGAAACTGAATTGCCGATCATTATAATTGTAGATGGGCGAATCATATACCGATCCATACACCGGTCTAGACGCTTGGACCTGAAGTTGACCTTCAAAAGCCGTAGACTCAAAACCAGAAATGATAAGCGTAAAGTTACAATCGATACGCTCCTGATTTTTGTATTCATTATTGGTCCAACTGGTATTATTGAGGAATTCGGTCAATTGCTGCTGCAAGGTTCGGAATACCTGAAAATTGGGTTGACCCGTCTGTTCTGCATCTATGGTAACGGTGGCATTAAGCTCCTGCGCTTGCACAGCTCCAAAACCAACCAGTACCATTATCGAAAATAAAATTCTACGCATCTATATGATCTATAATATGTTTTAAAATATCGAACGCTACTTCTTTCTTACTCTTAACTTCGAAAGGGATCACTTTATTGTTGCGGGTAATAAAAGTAACTTTATTCGTATCGGTTCCGAAACCGGCACCTTTGTCATTGAGCGAATTTAACACAATTAAGTCTAAATTCTTTTTTTCCAGTTTGGTTTTTGCATTGGCCAACTCGTTTTGGGTTTCCAAGGCAAATCCCACCAAAAACTGTTTTTCCTTTATTTCCCCAAGCGAAGCCAGAATATCTTTGGTTTTCTCAAGGGCGATAGTCATTTCCCCTTCTTTTTTCTTTATCTTTTCTGAAGCAACCTGTTTCGGGCGATAGTCGGCTACCGCGGCACTTAAAATAGCGGTGTGGCATTTCGGAAAATAGCGATGGGCAGCTTCATACATTTCCTGAGCCGATGTCACTTTAACTACAGATACATTGTCTACCGAAATCTGCAAACTAGTGGGTCCAGCTATTAAAACCACCTCTGCACCCAATTCTGAAGCTTTTTCAGCAATGGCATATCCCATTTTACCACTGGAATGATTTCCAATAAACCGAACTGGGTCAATGGCCTCATAGGTGGGACCTGCAGTAATCACTACCCTCTTTCCCTTTAGCGGAAGTTGGTTGGTGATGTCCTTCTCCAGAAAGGCCACAATACTTTCGGGTTCTGCCATTCGCCCCTTACCTACCAAGCCACTGGCCAATTCGCCATGCTCTGCAGGGATTACTGTATTACCAAAGGATTCGAGTTTGGATAAGGTTTCCAAGGTACTGGGGTGCTTATACATATCCAGATCCATGGCAGGCGCAATATAAACGGGGCACTTTGCCGAAAGATAGGTTGCTACCAATAGATTATCGCTCTGGCCTTGCGCCATTTTGGACAGTGTATTGGCAGTCGCTGGAGCGATTATAAAATAATCTGCCCAAAGGCCTAACTCCACATGGTTATTCCATTGGGCATTATCATCATCTTCGTTGGTGAACGAAGAAAAAACTTCGTTTTTGGAAAGCGTGGAAAGGGTTAACGGAGTCACAAACTCCTTTGCCGATGGGGTCATAACCACCTTAACTTCGGCACCACTTTTAATGAGCAAACGAACCAAAAAGGCACTCTTATAAGCGGCGATACCGGCAGTTACGCCCAGTAGTACTTTCTTTCCGCTTAAAACAGACATACCCTATTGTAATTCTTCGTCTTGGGTATTACGGTAGTAAATTTTGTTTTCCAACCATTCCTGTACCGCTAAAGCATGTGGCTTAGGAAGTTTTTCGTAAAACTTGGAAACTTCGATCTGCTCCTTGTTTTCGAAGATCTCTTCAAGGCTATCGTTGTAGGTAGCAAACTCATCCAATTTCTCCAACAACTCTTTCTTAATGTCGCTATTGATCTGACCTGCTCTCTTCGAAATGATAGAGATGGCTTCATAAATGTTGTTGGTAGGCGCGTCTACCAGATTCTTATCAATTGTCGTTGTATTGATAGGGGCATCGCTGTTTTTAATATCGCTCATAGTCCTTAATTAATTGCTGTTTCTGTAGTATCCGCTTCCAATCGTTTATCGATATCCTCTAGCATTTCATCTGCCTGGGTTCGGAATTCGGATTCACCGTAATATTTTAAAAAGCTTTCGTAATGTTTCCTTGCAGCTCTTAGTCGATCATTCACTTTAGAAGGCACACTTCTAATGGCCAACAAATAGGCTGCTTCCATGCGCTCATAAAAAGCATTTGGTCTGTACTTAGATCCCGGATGATCACTTATGAAATTATTGTATGCTTCTATAGATGCTTTAAAATCTGAGATACGAAGGTATTGCTTGGCTACTTCGTAATCTTTTTTCTCTAGCTTTTTTCTCAGTTCGAATACCAAACCATTGGCTTCCTCCTTATAGTCTGAAGTTGGAAAAGCATCGATAAAGCCCTGCAATTTCTCCATGGCCTTTTGGGTATCTGTCTGATCCAATGAATATCGCGGGGATAATTCGTAATAACTTTTGGCCGAACGATAGGCAGCAACTTCTATACTATCACTTTTGGGATAAGAGGTTACAAAACGTTCAAATTGATATCCCGAAAGGTAATAGTCCTCTAACTGATAAAACGTATTGGCATAGCGGAACATTAAGGGTTCTGCTTGAGGCTTCCCTCGGTACACGGGAACAATTTGCTCCATAAGACGAAGGGCCTTTTTATACTTCTGTTGTTTGTATAGCGAATCTGCAAATGCATATTTCTGTGCGGCATCATCCGACTTGAGCACCTTTTGGTATTCGCTGCAGGAGCCAAGCACCAAGGCAATCATAACTAGTAACAGACTCGATTTCATGGTTTTAAAAAACATCGTGCAAAAGTAGTGAATTATAAGGGATTACAAAAACTTATTTATGGTGCTAAAATAACGGATCGATGGGCGAATCCTATGTCCGAATTTCAAATTTAACGAAGAATTAGGGTTTTGCATTATAAATTATCTGCAAAGGCATCAATCTTCACACGCAATTCTTTGCTAATTCCCACCAATGGTAGCCTAACAAAAGGTTGGCATATTCCTAGTTTATGGAAAACCGCTTTAATACCGGCCGGATTTCCTTCCGCAAAAATATAGTCGATACACGGAGCCATTTTATAGTGCAACTCATAAGCCTTATCGACTTGACGATCCAACCCAAGACGAATCATGTCTGAAAATTCCTTTGGGAATCCTTGGCCAATGACTGAAATGACCCCAGCACCACCCGCCAATGTCATCGGCAATGCCAAAATATCATCACCACTAATCACCAAAAAGTCATCGGGAGTACGATCGATCATTTGCATGGCTTGTACAATGTCATTAGCCGCTTCCTTAACGGCAACGATGTTTTCACATTCGTGCGCCAAACGTGCCAAGGTTTCGGGCAACACATTGCTAGCAGTACGTCCGGGAACATTATACAGAATAATTGGAATAGGGCA
>JAHQVM010000143.1 GCA_019634365.1 Flavobacteriaceae bacterium
CAACGAAGGCTTTCAGGACATTTGGATCGTAAAGATCGATGGAAGTGGAAATATTCAATGGGAAACCCACCATGGATTCTTAGGTGGAGAACAAGGGCTCAGCATCGTGCAAACCAATGATGGTGGTTACTTTGCCGTTGGATACCTGGACTTAGTGGGGAGCGGAGGACAAGGTGACGACCTCCAAGATACTTCAAGCAGTTCTCGTAACAACCGGCATGGTTTAGGAGAGTACTGGGGCATCAAATTGGATGCCAATGGTAATAAGGAATGGAGACGTTATTTTGGAGGAACCAATAATGACAGAAGTTTCGACGTACTCCAAACATCAGACAATGGTTACTTGCTTGTAGGAGCAGCAGAAAGTGATGACTTCGACATTTCCGACGCCAAAGGCTCATACGATTACTGGGCGATAAAAATTAACGAACAAGGCGAAAAGCAATGGGCCAAATCTTTTGGCGGTTCTGAAATCGATAATGGCTACAGTGTAGAAGAAACCACCGACGGAAACTTTATTTTTGTGGGAGATACTAGAAGTGCAGATCAAGACGTTTCCAATTTAATCGGTAATGCCGATCTCTGGGCTGTTAAGTTTTCCAGCACCAATGGAGCCATTATTTGGGAACGCACCTATGGAGGCACCCAGTTTGATACCGCCCAAAGTATTAAAGCTATGGCCAATGGCAAATACGTAATTGCAGGTTCTTCCAGAAGTGTAGACGGCGATGTGGCAGACAATAACGGCCAAAACGATGCTTGGATACTGGTTATAAACGAAAGTGGAGCTCCACAATTTGAAATGAATATTGGTGGCTCTGAGTTAGATTTCGGAAATGGTGCCATTGAAACTTCAGACGGAACATTGATTTTAGTTGGCGAAACCGATAGTAACGACGGAGACATTTCCCAAAACCGAGGTGTAAAGGATTTAATGATTGCGAAAATCAAATAATTACCCCAGCTTACCTTTTTAAAAAGAAAACCTTAACCCTTAAATTGTAAGTAATAGAAAATGAAAAATTTGAAAAAGATTGCTATGCTGATGATTGCAACCACCTTATTCGTGAGTTGCAACAATGATGACGATTCCTCCACCCCAAGTAATGTTACTGTAGACTTTGTCTTCAGTCATTTCTTCGATGGGGCCGAAATCGCAAATGCCGATTTTGAAACTACTTCATATACCAATGCCAATGGAGAAAGCCTCACACTTTCTAAGTTGGTGTATCTTGTTTCCGATATCACATTTACAGCAACGGATGGAACCGTGTATGCTGGGGAAGACTATAACCTGGTAAATGCCCGCACGGGGAACAATATCAACTTTACGCCGAACGTGGAATTACCCAAAGGAGATTACACAGTTTCCTTTACCTTCGGTTTCGACGATGAAGATAACGATGCTGCAGGTGGTTATGAAGACCTTAACACTGCCGATGGCGGTTGGGGTGTCCCAGATCCTCTAGGAGGCGGATACCATTACATGCGTATGGAAGGAACGTACATTAATAACATTGGGGCTACTGAAAACTTCCAGTATCACACCATTCGTGCAAACCGTCATTCTACACTTCCTCCAGGTCCAGGAACTTTAGAGGAGCTAACAGATACTTCGTTTACGGTTAATCTAGGAACTGTATCTGTAGGAAGCACAACTTCGGTTGAAGTGCAAATGGACGTTGCAGGTTGGTTCCAGAACCCAAATACATGGGACCTGAACACTTGGTATACAGTGCTAATGCCCAATTACGAAGCGCAATTGGATATGAATGAAAATGGTGCAGTAGGTGTATTTAGCCTAGGAACAGTTATTACTGAAGATTAAAACATGATTAAGTACTGGAAATATTGGAGTGTGTGCATGCTGGTTATCTTGCTTTCTTCCTGTGAAGACAGTGATGACAATGGGCCTGCGTACACTCCTACTCCAGTAACCTTGGAAATCCCTGAGGTTTTTCAAGGAAGATTATTGCCTCCTGAGATACCGGAGGACAACCCGTTGACCGAAGAAGGTATTGCTCTGGGAAAAAAGCTCTTTTTCGACCCCATTCTTTCGATCAACAACCAACAGGCATGCGTTAACTGCCATCTTCCCGAAAATGCCTTTTCCGATCCTCGAAGATTTAGTGTCGGGGTAGATGGAAACTTGGGGAATCGGCACTCCATGCCACTTTTTAACATTGCATGGAACTTCGAGAACCGCTTTTTCTGGGATGGAAGAGCACTCACCTTGGAGGACCAGATTTTCGATCCTGTAGTGGATCCCAACGAAATGGGTAATACTTGGCCCAATGTTGAAAACACACTTCAGAATCATGAAGAATATCCCGAACTGTTTGAACAGGCCTTTGGTAGCAGTACCGTAGATTCGGTAAATGTTTCTAAAGCCATTGCTCAATTTTTGCGAACCTTGGTTTCGGCCAATTCTAAATTCGACCAATTCCAATTGGGAATGGTAGAGTTGACGCCACAAGAAGCTAATGGACTCAATGTTTTTTTAGATGAAGGACGTGGGGATTGTTTCCACTGTCATGGCTTGCCAGCCAACCCGCTTTGGACCGATAACATCTTCCACAATAATGGAATGGACAAAGTTATAACCGATCTAGGTTTGGGTGGATTTTCGGGCGATCCACGTGAATTCGGGCTTTTTAAATCCCCTAGCCTGCGCAATCTGGCATTTACTGCGCCTTATATGCATGATGGCCGATTTAATACCTTGGAAGAGGTTATAAATCATTACAGTGAAGGTTTGGTTTTTTCTGAAACCATTGATCCCCTTATGAAAAATATTTCCACGGGTGGTGCTCACTTAACCGAAAGTGATAAAGCAGATCTCAAAGCTTTCCTTCTTACCCTTTCCGATGAAAGTTTCATCAACAATCCCGACTTCAGGCAATAGGCCATGTTAAATGCCCTATCCCTTCTTTTTGTCGCTAGCTGTTAATTATTACATAAATCTATAGTAGCATAAGCTATTAATGTACAGCCTATATGGTTTAAAAAGCGATTTGCAGTATATTTGCAGTCCTAAATTAGCATAACTATACGTACATGATAAAGGTAAGTGAAAGTGCAAAAACGAAGATTTCGCAATTAATGACCGAAGAGGGTTTTGATATTGTGAAAGATTACGTGCGCGTGGGTGTTAAAAGTGGCGGTTGTTCTGGCTTGTCTTACGAATTGAAATTCGATCACGAACAAATGGATTCCGACAAGCTTTTTGAGGACAACCTTGTCAAGATTATTGTAGATAAAAAAAGCTTTCTATACCTCGTAGGAACCACCTTGGAATACAGTGGTGGGCTTAACGGAAAAGGGTTTGTTTTTAACAATCCCAATGCCAACAGAACCTGCGGGTGTGGCGAAAGTTTTTCATTATAAAAAAGGGCTTAAGAAATGGGAAAATTTACTGAAGACGACTTAAAAAAAGAGCTCGAGACCAAAGAATACGAGTATGGATTTTATACCGATATTGAATCGGAGACATTTCCAGTAGGTCTTGACGAAGAGATCGTTCGTGCGATTTCCAAAAAGAAAAATGAGCCCGAATGGATGACCGATTGGCGTTTGGAGGCCTTCCGAATCTGGAAAGAAATGGAAGAGCCAGATTGGGCCAACGTGAATTACGAAAAACCGAATTTCCAAAACATCTCGTATTATTCGGCACCTTCAACCAAGCCGAAATACGACAGCATCGACGAAGTGGATCCAGAATTATTGGAAACTTTCAATAAACTGGGGATCTCTTTGGAGGAACAAAAGAAGTTAGCCGGCGTGGCCGTGGACATCGTTATGGACTCTGTTTCGGTTGCGACCACTTTCAAAGATACTTTGGCGGAAAAAGGAATCATATTCTGTTCCATTTCCGAAGCCATTCAGGAACACCCGGAATTGGTGAAAAAACACATCGGTTCTGTCGTACCGAGAAAAGATAATTTCTATGCAGCACTTAACAGTGCCGTTTTTAGCGATGGTTCCTTTTGCTATATCCCAAAAGGGGTGCGATGCCCTATGGAACTGTCTACTTACTTTAGGATTAACCAAGCAGGAACTGGGCAATTCGAGCGTACCTTGGTCATTGCAGACGAAGGAAGTTACGTGAGTTATCTAGAAGGCTGTACTGCACCATCCAGGGATGAAAATCAGCTACACGCTGCTGTTGTAGAACTTATTGCCTTGGACGATGCCGAAATTAAGTACTCAACGGTTCAGAATTGGTTTCCTGGTGATAAAGAAGGAAACGGTGGGGTATTCAACTTTGTGACTAAGCGAGGCATTTGCGAGAAAAATGCCAAAATCTCTTGGACCCAAGTGGAAACAGGAAGTGCTGTGACCTGGAAATATCCTAGCTGTGTGCTTAAAGGAGACAATTCTATTGGTGAGTTTTACTCCATTGCGGTGACTAACAACTTTCAGCAAGCAGATACCGGAACCAAAATGATCCATCTTGGGAAGAATACACGAAGTACCATTATCTCTAAGGGGATATCTGCTGGAAAATCCCAGAATAGTTATCGTGGATTGGTAAAAATAAGTCCAAGGGCGGATAATGCCCGAAACTTTTCGCAGTGTGATTCCCTCCTAATGGGTAATCTATGTGGAGCACATACCTTCCCATATATTGAAGCAAACAACAAATCGGCCCAGATAGAGCACGAAGCGACTACGAGTAAGATTGGTGAAGACCAGATTTTCTATTGCAATCAGCGTGGGATCGATACGGAGAAAGCCATTGCGCTTATCGTAAATGGTTTCAGTAAAGAAGTACTGAACAAGCTTCCCATGGAGTTTGCTGTGGAAGCTCAAAAATTATTGGAAATAAGCCTTGAAGGCTCTGTTGGATAATCATCAAAAAAACAAACCCGAAAAATGAAAAAATCACTTTTACTCATTGCATTCGCTTTAACAGCAGTTCTTTTTTCCTGTAAGAACACAGAAGAGAAAACCGCCGCTCAAGAGGAAACCCCTCATGTATTGAACAGTGAATACAAAATGTACTCTGGCGAATTCATCTACCTAGCAGATGGCGCAGTACTTAAAGGAAGTAATTTTATCTATGGCGTTACCCTGGACGAGATGGCCCAAGAACTGGCCGATAGGGTGAAGCCTGCAAAAAAGGAAGAATTCGACATGGTTCCTGTAGTAGTTAAGGGAATCGTCAGCAAAAAACAAGATGGTGAAGAGGGTTGGGAAGAAATCCTTACGATCAAAGAGATCGTTAATGTAAGCGACACCCCTGCTGAAGCCGACATAAAAATTGAAGAAAAGAAAAGTTAATATGTTACAGATAAAAAACTTGCACGCAAGTGTAGAAGAAAAAGATATTCTGAAAGGAATCGACCTGGAGGTGAATCCTGGAGAAGTGCATGCTATCATGGGCCCCAATGGATCTGGTAAAAGCACGCTAGCAGCCGTGGTTTCTGGTAAGGAAGAATTCGAAATTACCGATGGTGATGTTCTTATGGAAGGTGAGGATATTTCTGAATTGGATCCCGAGGAAAGAGCACATAAGGGTATTTTCCTTTCCTTTCAATATCCTGTTGAAATTCCTGGAGTTACTGTAACCAATTTCATAAAGACGGCCATTAACGAAACCCGAAAAGCCAAAGGCCAAGAGGATATGCCTGCTGGGGAGATGTTAAAGAAGATCAAGGAAAAAGCCGATCTATTGGAAATCGATCGAAAGTTTCTTTCCCGCTCCCTAAACGAAGGGTTTTCTGGAGGTGAGAAGAAGCGGAACGAAATCTTTCAAATGGCCATGATGGAACCCAAATTGGCGATTTTGGATGAAACCGACTCTGGTTTGGATATCGATGCGCTCAAGATCGTGGCCAATGGAGTAAACAAATTGAAGAGCGATGATAATGCAGTCATTGTAATTACGCACTATCAGCGACTATTGGACTATATCGTACCCGATTATGTACACGTTCTAATGGATGGAAAAATTGTAAAGTCTGGAACCAAAGAACTGGCTTACGAATTGGAAGAAAAAGGATACGATTGGATTAAGGAAGAATTGGTGTAAAGACTAGCCAAAACAAACATGAGCTTAAAAGAAAAATTATTATCGTCTTACCTTGCTTTCGAAGATCATTTGGGAATCGACTCCCCCGTTCATGATCTTCGGGCGCATGCCATAAAGAATTTTGAGGATCACGGTTTCCCAACTAAAAAAGAGGAATCTTGGAAGTACACCTCACTTAATTCTTTATTGAAAAAGGACTATAGCATTTTCCCGAACAAGGAAAACACACTCGAATTGAAGGACGTAAAGAAATACTTCCTTCACGATGTAGATACCTACAAGGTTGTATTTGTGGATGGTGTTTACAGTTCGTTCTTATCCGAAACCACTCATGATGGAATAGATGTTTGCCTTCTATCTGCCGCTTTGAGCAAGGACAAATACAAACCAGTTATTGAAGCCTACTTCAACCAAGTGGCCAAAGAGAGTAGTTTAACTTCTTTGAATACCGCTTTTGCCAAAGAAGGAGCCTACCTATATATTCCTAAGCATACCGAGGTTGAGAAGCCTATTGAGATTATCAACTTCGCCACTGGAAACGAAGCAGCTATTTTGCTACAGCCACGAAACTTAATCGTGGTCGAAGAAAATGCACACGTACAAATCATAGAGCGCCACCAGAGTCTTTCAGACAATGCAGTACTCACCAATTCGGTGACCGAAATTTTTGCTGAAAAACGAGCCTTTGTCGATTACTACAAAATACAAAACGACCGCGAAAGCGCTTCGCTCATAGATCACACTCATATTAAACAAGAGCGCGATAGTATTTGTAAAGTGCACACGTTCTCTTTTGGAGGTAAATTAACCCGGAACAACCTGAATTTCTACCAATACGGAGAACATTGTGATTCGGTACTTAATGGTATTACCATTTTGGAAGGAAAACAACATGTTGATCATAACACATTGGTACATCATATTGCACCTAATTGTGAGAGCCATCAAGATTACAAGGGTATTTTTGATGATAACTCCACAGGGGTTTTCAATGGGAAAGTGTATGTGGAGAAAGAAGCCCAAAAGTTGGATGCCTTTCAGCAAAACAATAACATCTTGATCAGCGATAAGGCCACTTGCAACTCCAAACCACAATTGGAAATCTTTGCCGATGATGTAAAATGTTCTCATGGCTGTACCATTGGACAATTGGACGAAGAAGCACTCTTTTATTTGCGTTCTAGGGGAATTGCCAAAAAAGAAGCCAGGGCACTGCTCATGTACGCTTTCGCCAACAATGTATTGGAGGGTGTAAAGATTCCAGAGCTTAAGCAACGCATCAACAAATTGATTGCCCATAAAATTGGCGTCAATTTAGGGTTCAACCTATAAAAGCACATCATTTATGGCTTTCGATGTTCAGGAAATACGCAAGGACTTTCCCATATTGCACCGTGAAGTAAATGGCCATCCATTGGTGTATCTGGACAATGCGGCCACTTCCCAAAAACCGCAACAAGTTATAGATGCCTTGGTGCACTATTACAGTCATTACAACGCCAATATTCATCGCGGGGTGCATACGCTATCGCAAGAAGCAACCGATGCCTATGAAATTGCCCGTAAGAAGATTCAGGAACATTTCAATATTGAGCACAAGGAAGAAGTGATTTTCACTTCAGGAACCACACAGGGTATTAATTTGGTGGCCCATGGATTTTCCGAGTTCTTAAACCAAGGAGACGAGGTCATTGTATCTGCCTTAGAGCACCATTCCAACATTGTACCCTGGCAAATGCTTTGTGAGCGCACAGGAGCGATCCTAAAAGTGATCCCCATGGATGTGGATGGAACCCTTGTCCTTTCGGAGTTTGAACAATTACTGTCCTCCAACACTAAACTGGTTTTTGTAAACCACATTTCCAATGCATTGGGAATCATTAATCCCATTGCCGAAATCATTGAAAAAGCCCATGCTGTGGGTGCTTCGGTCCTTATAGATGGCGCCCAATCCTGTTCCCATATAAAACCTGACCTTCGCGCTTTGAATTGCGATTTTTATGTCACCTCTGCGCACAAAATGTGCGGTCCTACAGGAGTGGGCATTCTTTACGGCAAACGCGAATGGCTATCCAAACTTCCTCCCTATCAAGGTGGGGGCGAGATGATCAAGGAAGTGACTTTCGAGAAGACGACCTATGCTGATCTCCCTCATAAGTTTGAAGCGGGAACACCCAATATTGCCGGGGGTATTGGTTTTGGAGCTGCTCTGGATTATCTCAATGGTATTGGGTTCGATGCCATAGCACAGTACGAAACCGAATTGTTGAACTACGCTACCGAAGAGCTACTAAAAATCGAAGGCGTAACGATTTACGGAACCGGCTCAGAAAAGACCTCCGTAATATCTTTCAATATCGAAGGGATACATCCTTATGATATTGGCACCATCGTTGATAAGCTAGGAATAGCCGTAAGAACCGGGCACCATTGTGCACAACCCATTATGGATTTCTACAACATTCCAGGTACTGTGAGAGCCTCCTTTGCCTTTTACAATACCTTGGAAGAAGTAGATCGCTTGGTGGCTGCCGTAAAGAAGGCAAAAATGATGTTGAGCTAGCCATTAGATATTTGCGTATCTTGGGATAGCTAAACACCAAACCTCAACAATATGAAAACAGTAATAGCAATTGTATGCAGCGTAGTACTTTTTATGAGCTGCGATGAAACCAAAAAAGTGATCGATGTGGCAGGAAATGTTCAACTCACGGGAAATTATACGGTAACCAGTCTTGGAGGTTCCCCAATTTCTGAAAATGCACCCACACTTACCATGGTGGCTTTGGACAAGACCATTCGCGGAAATACGGGCTGCAATAGTTTCTTCGGGAATTATACTTTGGATCTATATGCGCTTTCATTTAGCGATATTGGGAATACCGAAATGGCATGCGACCCACCCATTATGGATATTGAAAGTGCCTTTTTAGAGGCCCTTCGCAACACAGGATCTTACGACTTGGAAAATAGTATGCTAACGCTTTATTCCAAAACGGACCGCAGTGAATTGTTAATTGCACGAAAAGAAAGAAATGAAGGAAACTAGGCCTATAACAGCCTTACAGGAAGAATTAATCGATGAGTTTTCGCTATTCGATGATTGGATGGACAAATACGAACACCTCATCGAATTGGGGAAGGGATTGCCGTTAATCCAACCCGAACTCAAAACCGACGACAAACTCATTAAAGGATGCCAAAGCAAGGTTTGGTTACATTCCGAATTGAATGACGATACAGTGGTCTTCACAGCAGATAGTGATGCCATTATCACCAAAGGGATCATTGCCGTTCTCATTCGGGTTTTTTCCAACCAATCCCCAGAGGCAATCGTGAATGCAGACACCTCTTTTATCGATGAAATCGGTTTAAAAGAACACCTTTCCCCTACGCGGGCCAATGGGTTGGTGTCTATGATAAAACAAATGAAATTATATGCAGTTGCCTATAAAGCGCAACTCAATTAAGAAGCTATGAGTACGGAAATTGATGTCACCGAATTGGGGGAAAAAATAGTAAAGGTGCTAAAAACCATTTACGATCCAGAAATCCCTGTCGATATATACGAGTTGGGTTTGATTTATGATGTTTTTGTAAATGAAGATCATGAAGTGAAGATCTTGATGACCCTTACCACTCCCAATTGCCCAGTTGCCGAAACTTTGCCCGTAGAGGTAGAAGATAAGGTGAAAAGCATTAAACTGGTAAACGATGCCGAAGTGGAAATTACTTTCGATCCGCCTTGGAGTCAAGATCTTATGAGCGAGGAAGCGAAATTGGAATTGGGGATGCTATAGAGGATATGAAATGGCTTTTCATCATATTTACATTTTTAACTTCGAGTTCTTTTGTCCAGGAGCCCGATTGTCAAAGGGTAAAGAACGGGACATTCAGCATTCCATTGGATAATATCGATGGCATGGAAGGCCAGTACACCCGTCTCCAAAGAAAAGGGGGCTATCAGACTGAAACAACTTCCATTGATGATTCTGAATCCAGATATTCCGTTAAATGGATCGACGATTGCACCTATCTGTTATTCGATAAAAAAATGATTTCAGGCACAAAAAGGGTTCCCTCAAAACCTACGGATACTTTAAAGGTTGAAATTTTCAATGTAACGGATGAATTCTATGAAGCCTATGTCTCTTCCAATTTTGCAGATATGAAATTAGAAGCCAAAATATTTATAGAGTAACCCATGGAAAAGGAGATCGTAAATAGAGTTGCCAACAGCCCCTTAATCACTATCGATTTGGAGGAATTCCGAGTAAAGGGTTCCCGTATGGAATTGGACATTAGCACATGGTTATACGAAGGCCTCATCTTAAGGGAAAAGGAGTTCCGTGATCATATGAATAACCATGATTGGCAACAGTATCAAGATGCTTATGTAGCCATACATTGTGCTACCGATGCCATCATTCCCGGTTGGGCCTTTTTACTGACTTCCGTTCAGCTTAATGGAATTGCTGCTAAAGTACATATAGGAAATTTGAATGATTTAGAAGCTGCTCTTTACATGGATGCTATCGACACCATGGATCTTCAAGCATACCAAGATAAGCCCATTATCATTAAAGGCTGTTCCGACGAAAACATCCCGGACAATGCCTATGTGCAATTAGCACAACGCCTTCAGCCATTTGCTAAAAGCATCATGTATGGTGAAGCCTGTTCTTCGGTACCACTTTACAAAAGAAAAAAGTAAGTTGTCGTTTTTTCCCTGTCGTTGATCGAAAGCCTTGCTTTTGCTGTGTCAGTTTCTTCCGATCAGCCAAAGAAATACTACTTTTGCAGAATAAAATAAAACTCAAAATCATGAAAAAACTTTTGTTATTATCCGTACTTCTCGTACTTCCCTTGGTCACTTTTGCCCAAGACGATGCTGCAGCAGACGAAGGCCCTAAAAACGGATGGACCAAAGCTGGTAATATTTCATTGTTGTTCAGTCAAGCGGCTTTTAATGCCGAATGGACCGGTGGAGGAACTTCCAATTATGCCGTGAATGCCACCTTGGCATATGATTTCAACTATAGACAGGACAAATTAACCTGGGATAACCGAATTATGGCCGATTACGGTATCACCCAAACGCGTGATCAGGACTTTACCCGTAAGACCAACGACCGTTTGGAATTGAATTCCATTGTAGGTCGTCAAATCAAGGAGAGCCTATGGTACTACTCTTTCTTTTTAAACTTTAGAACTCAATTTACATCGGGTTATAACTTTGGTACCGATGAAAATGGAAATGAAACCCGTACCGAGTTCACCAAATTTATGTCTCCTGGATATCTACAGGCCGGTCCCGGTTTCTTATGGAAGAAAACCGACAACCTAAAGGTAAATATCGCTCCTGCCACTGCCCGTTTAATTTTCGTTAGCAGTGATTTTACCAATGTAGGAAACGATCAAGTAGTGATCGACGCATTCAATGCTGGCGGAGGTTATTTTGGGGTTGAAGCCAATGAAAGTTCCCGTTTTGAATTTGGTGCTGCTTTAGGAGCCTACGCCAAATTCGAGCTTATGGAGAACATCACCATGGAAAACATCCTGAACCTATATAGCAACTATTTGGAAGATCCTCAAAACGTTGATCTGGATTACACTTTAAATCTAGTGATGGCCGTGAACAAGTGGATTACAGCGAATGCTACCTTCCAGGCGATCTATGATGACAATGCTGTACAAGGGTTCCAAATCCGTGAAGCACTGGGAATCGGTGTTACTTTTGGAATTTAAGAATACAGGTGATTTCGATACGATTTTCATTAGAAAATCACTCAATCACCCTAAAAATAAAAACCCGATCTTTCCAGATCGGGTTTTTTTATTCTTCCATGTATTCGGGATATAGGAAATTGTTATAAGGAAAACGGGTTACGTGAATGGAACGCACTTTTTCATAAACGATTTTCCGGAAAGTGTCTAGGTTTTCTTTATTGAGGGCTGATATAAAAATGGCATCGCTGTTTTCCCGGTTCATATAGGTATTCTTCCAATCCTCTATGGTATAATGTGCTTTGGTACGCTCGGTTACCAAATCGTCTTCGGCAATTACTTCGGGTTCGTAAGCATCTATTTTATTAAACACCATGAGCGTGGGTTTGTCTACACCATCAATTTCATCCAAAATTCCGTTCACGGAAGCAATATGGTCTTCGAAAGATGGATGGGAAATATCTACTACGTGCAATAAAAGATCGGCTTCCCGTACTTCATCCAAAGTACTTTTAAAGGATTCTACCAATTGCGTAGGCAGTTTACGAATGAATCCTACCGTATCGCTCAATAGAAAAGGAAGGTTCCCGATCACTACTTTCCGAACGGTGGTATCCAAGGTGGCAAAAAGCTTATTTTCGGCAAATACATCGCTCTTGCTAATTACATTCATGAGGGTAGATTTCCCAACATTGGTATATCCTACTAAGGCAACACGAACCAAAGCCCCGCGATTTCCACGTTGTACTGCCATTTGCTTATCGATGGTCGCCAATTTCTTCTTTAGCAATGAAATGCGATCCCTTACAATTCGACGGTCGGTTTCAATTTCGGTTTCACCCGGACCCCGCATTCCAATACCTCCACGCTGCCGCTCCAAGTGCGTCCACATTCCCGCAAGCCGAGGCAGCAAATATTCATATTGCGCTAATTCTACTTGGGTACGCGCATAACTGGTTTTGGCCCGTTGTGCAAAAATGTCTAGGATGAGATTGGTTCTATCGATGATTTTGCATTTCAAAATCTTCTCAATATTCTTTTGCTGGGCAGGAGAAAGCTCATCATCAAAAATGGCCGTACCTATCTCATGCTCTTCCACAAACTCCCTAACCTCTTCCATCTTTCCACTCCCTATAAAGGTCTTGGGATTGGGCATTTCCATTTTTTGGGTAAAACGCTTCAGCACTTCCCCACCTGCGGTATACGCCAAGAATTCGAGTTCATCTAAATATTCTGTGGCTTTATCTTCATCCTGCTGCCTCGTAATGAGACCAATGAGGATGGTTTTTTCGTATTCTATTTCCTGTTTATCTAGCATAGATCATTGCAATGGCACAAAGGTACGAAAGTGTTTGTTGCCGAATTTTGTATTTTAGGTTCAAAATTTATGCATGTCCAATAACCACTACGCAATTGCCTTCTACAACCTAGAGAATCTTTTCGATACCAAAAACGACCCCACTACCTTGGATGATGATTTTACGCCACATTCCGACAAGAAATGGAACGAAAAAAGGTATCGGAAAAAATTGAAGAAAATGGGACGTGTTATTTCGAATATTGGATATGATGAAGTTGGATATTCCCCAGCGCTTTTGGGCTTGGCCGAAATGGAAAATGCTGCAGTGCTGGAGGATCTTATTGCTTCCAAATATTTAAAGAAAAAAGGCTACGACTTTGTACACTTCGATTCTTCCGACGAACGGGGTATAGACACGGCTTTGCTATATCGCAAGGAAGTTTTTGAAGTTATCGAAGCCAACAACCATACGGTTTACCTTAACAATGAATTTGGCGAGCGTGATTATACGCGGGATATTCTCTATGTAAAAGGGAAACTGGAAGGACAAGAACTTCACATTTTGGTGAATCATTGGCCCTCACGTAGAAAAGGTGCTGAGGAAACCGAGTATAAGCGTGTGGCCGCTGCAGAAAGAAATCTAGAGATCCTTCAAGGCATTTATGCAGAAGAACCCAATGCCCGGGTTATTGTGATGGGGGATTTTAACGATGATCCAGATAGCAAAAGCATCAAGACCTTGGTAAACGATGAGATGTATAATCCTATGGAAATGCTTCTCACCAAGTATGAAGGCACCTTAAAGCACCGTGATAATTGGCACTTGTTCGATCAGATCATCATTTCCCATAACTTTCTAAAAGGTCATGGGAATCCATTCAGGTTTCAAAAAGCGTCCATCTTCAACCCAGAAGATATCAAGGAATACAAAGGCAAATTCAAAGGAATGCCATTTAGGACCTATGTCGGTAAAAAATATTTGGGGGGATACAGCGACCATTTTCCGGTTTATGCCATTTTCAATATAAATTAACATATCACTAATTTTGTTCGGACTTTTATCCTAATATTCTCACTTTTTATCTAAAAAAATTACTATTTCAGGAAGAACCCTCATTTTTCCATACTTTAGTACGACCAAAAAACCAACACCAAAAAATGAATACACAGCAACTCCTCTATCCGAAGGGTGGCACTAAAAGCCCTTTGGTTTCTTTCTTATTTTTAATCCCCCTCATTTTTTTCAATTCCTTTACAATCAGCGCCCAAACTACCATTGTTTGTGCCAATGGTCCGGTTAACGATACCTTTTGTTATGACGATAACAACACCATTGTTTTGGAATTTCAAAGTGATTCTGGATTTCCGTTAATCCTTACCTTCAATGAAGGTACGGTAGAAAACTCATTCGACGAACTCGTCGTTTTGGACTCCGATGGAGTCACAGACCTTAATGCCGCCACTCCCTACGGTAACGGAGGAGACGTAAGTGGTTTAACTTTCACCTCTTCCGGTGATTCCATTTCATTTACTGTAACCTCCGATGGTTCGATAAACTGTGCCGCTGGAGATCAAGTCCCTTTGGACTTCGATGTCTTATGTGCGAGCTGTATTAATCCTTCAGCCACCTACACGGTTGTTGAAGATTGTGTCAACACTTCGGATTTCACCGTAGATGTAGACATTACCGATTTCGGCACGGCAAGCTCCGTCACGGTTTCAGACGATCAGGGAAGTCCAACACAATCTGTGGCCACACCTGGGATTGTTACCATGGGGCCTTATCCACAATTAACCGACATCATCATTTCTATAGACAGTGATGACGATCCTAACTGCTCCATATCCAGTGAACCGCTATCGGCGTTCTGCTTGGAAGAGGGAGGTTGTAGTATCTTGAATGCCGGTGAAGACACAACCATCGATTGTGGTGAGGAGTGCATTACTTTGGAAGCAGGAGTAATTGCAATTCCGGAAGTAGATACTTCATCCTATACCATAAACGGACCTATATGTGACCTTCCACCCATTGATGGTGGAACTCCGACCAATTTGGTAATTGATGATACATGGAGCTCTATCATTGATATAGGGTTCGATTTTAGCTTTTTCGGAAATGAATACTCCCAAATGGTAGTGGCAGCCAATGGACAGATATCTTTCGACTTGTCACTCGCGGACGATTTTAATGGTTGGAGTATCGATCCTGAGGACCTGATTCCAGTAGCAGATGATAGCTTCCCATTAAATACCATCTATGGAGCTTTTCATGATTTAAATCCTGCCGTAAACCCAGACCCAGCAAGGATCAATTATTTTGTAACGGGAGACGCTCCGTTTAGGATTTTTGTTCTCAATTACAATACAGTACCACATTTTGGAGGTGCTTGTCAGGATACTTTTTTTACCTCCCAACAAATATTATTATATGAATCCCTTAATGTTATCGACGTAAACCTTATTAACAAGCCCACTTGTCCCGACTGGAATGATGGCCTGGCAGTTGTGGGTATTATGGGTAACAATCTAAGTGAATTTAGTGTACCCCCTACCCGAAATACAGGAGTATGGGAAGCACAGAATGAAAATTGGCGTTTCGTACCCAGTGGTAATCCATCCACCACGGCGACTATCGAGTGGCAGGATGAATCGGGAACTGTCATTGCGAACACATTAGAAGTAGAGGTATGCCCTACAGAAGAAACCACCTATACTGCCATACTTACCTATGATGCTCCTGGAGGAACCCAAGTATTCACAGATGATATTACCATTACTCCCTCTGATGCCGATTTCTCATTGGAATTGGGAGACGATCGCGCTTTCTGTGATACACCCTCGTTTGAAATCGTACCGGAGCTTGAGGGAGACACCACCGGTGCTACCTATTTATGGAGCAATGGAGAAACCACCCCAACCATCACGGTAAGCACATCTGATACTTACTCCGTTGATGTTACCGTAGGCAATTGTACCCAGACCGACAGCATCGCAGTTACCTTTTTGGTAAGTCCAGATTGTGTGATAGACCCCGAATGTTCTTCTATAGATTTTGAAGAAAACTTTGGAACGGGAACAGGCAGGGTTTGTGATTTGGGAACCGCAACAACTACCTATGTTTGTAATGATGCCACACAGGTGGAAGATGGACAATACTCCATTACGAATACTTCTAATGGTTTGAACACAGGGTGGCATCTCGATATGGAAGACCATACCGAAGGTGATGTAGATGGCCGTGCTTTGTTTGTGAATGCCGACTTTGCAGTGGGTGAATTCTACCGAAGAACGATCGCACTTGATGAGGATACAGACTATGCTTTCAGTGCTTGGATCACCACCGTATATGACACCGATACAGGAATTTGTGGAGGAAGCAGTATTCCTTCCAATGTTATCTTCAGAATCGAGGATCCAGGCGGCACTTTGATTGCAGAGACCAATACGGGAGATATCCCAAACGGTCCAGAACCCGACTGGCAGGAATTCTTCATCAATTTCAACACCGGAGCCAATACCGACATTCAATTGGTACTTATTAATAATGCACCCGGTGGATGTGGTAACGATTTGGCGATAGACGACATTACTTTAACCTTGGAGAGTTCACCGCCTACGATTGTTGAACCTGATGATATCACACTTTGTGAAGAAGATACAGGGGGAGCGATTTTCGATTTAACCTCAGTAATTGATACGGTTCTGGATGGTCAGGATGCTTCCGATTTCGACATTTCTTTCCATATCGACCAATTAGAAGCAGAAGTGGGCATTAATCCTATTGCAACTCCTGATGCATATGCCAATGTGGAAAACCCAGAAACCATTTGGGTACGGGTATCCAATGCAGGGGAAACACTCTGTTTTAGCACCGTTAGTTTCGACTTAATCGTAGATCTTATTGTCGATTTCCAAATAGATTGGCAATCATCCTTCGTACTTTGTAGTACAGATGATTTGCCGACATTAGACGCCACTCCGCAAAATCCAGACATTGATCTTGCCACCGTTACATATGAGTGGACCGATAGCGGCGGAACCGTTGTTTCTACAGATGCCATGTATACCCCAACAGCGGGCGGATCCTACGAAGTAGTAGTAACATCACTTCCTTGTAGCAGTGAAACGCTAACCGCTTCCGTATTAGTGACTGAAGCACCCATATTGGATCTTGGGCCGGACGAAGTGTTATGCGATGGAGGAATTTTTGAAATCATTCCAGAAATTACAGGCAGTACCGATGAAATAAGTTTTGCTTGGAGTACGGGAGAAACGACTCCTACCATTGTGGTAGATGCCTCTGGAACATATACACTGGAAATTACCTCTGGACCCTGTGTGGTGTCCAATAGTATTGAGATATTTATTAGCGACCCCATTACGGTGGATGTCACCCCTGACTTTAAGACGTGCCCGGAAGAACCAAGAATTCTTACGGCAACGGCAAGCGATGCCGAGGCAACGTACCAGTGGTTTTTAAATGGGGACATCCTTACCGGAGAAACGGCTAGCACTTTAGAATTCACCATTCCTTCAGGAACCATGGGCACTCAGATATATTCTGTAGTGGCTACCAAAGGAGATTGTACTGGTGAAAATGAAGTTGCGGTTACTTTGTACGATGTCGGAAATTGTGTAATTTCACAAGGGATCTCGCCCAATGGATCGCCGGGATTCAATGATGCCTTGGATTTGGAGTTCCTCTCCGATAGGACTGGAGGGATAACGAATCTTCAAATCTTTAATAGGCTCGGAGCATTAGTGTTCGAAAGATCCAACTACATTAAAGAGTGGATTGGACAGGACAAAAACGGAAATGAGTTGCCCACAGGGACTTATTTCTATGTGATCGACTTCCTGAACGAAGATCCGGTATACGGACCACAGGCCACAGGATGGATTTACTTGAATAAAGAACGCTAAAAATTGCTAACCGAAAAACAATAGTCAACATGTATACAATGAAAAATATATATATCGTACCCTTCTTACTGGTAGTGTTCTTTATGCAAGACATGACTGCCCAGCAAGATCCCCAGTATACCCAGTACATGTACAATATGAACGTGGTGAATCCGGCATATGCCGGAATCAAGGAAAATCTTTCCCTCACCGCATTGTACCGCAAACAATGGTCTGGCCTTGAAGGAGCTCCAGAAACCATTACCTTCTCTGGGCACTCCCCTATCGATGATAATATTGGGCTTGGGCTTTCAGCCATTAAAGATGAATTGGGACCTGTGAAAGAAACGAATGTGTTTGTGGATTTCTCCTATACGCTTCAAGTTTCTGACGCACTTAAATTGGCACTGGGACTTAAAGCCGGAGCCACGTTCCACGATGTGGGCCTCGTAGGGCTTGAATTACAAGATCCCAACGACCCATTTTTTAGTCAGGATATTAACAATGTGTACCCTAATGTAGGAGCAGGCGCCTTTTTCTATGGGGAAAATTTCTATCTAGGGCTTTCAGTTCCTAATCTTTTGAATTCGGTTCATATCGATGAAAACGGATTGAAAGTAGGGTCCGAAACTAATCACTATTTCGCAACAGCGGGATATGTATTCCAAGTTTCGGATAATGTGAAATTGAAGCCTTCGGTGATGGTAAAGTCGGCGTTCGACGCCCCTTTATCCTATGATGGTAACCTAAATGCTTTGTTCTATGAAAGGTTCGAGATTGGAGCCTCTTATCGATTGGACGATTCGTTTAGTGGATTGGTTGGGTTTCAGGCAACTCCGAACATTCGTATCGGATATGCCTACGACCATGTTGTAAGTGATTTAGACGCAGTGGCCAATGCCTCGCATGAGGTAATTTTGACCTTCGACTTGATCTTCAAGAAAAAATCACTTCGTTCACCCCTTTATTTCTAACAGTTAATACAATCATTCCAATGAAAAATATAATCACACTCCTTCTTATCATGGTAGTTTCCGTAGGATCTGCCCAGAATAAGGATACCAAAAAAGCAGATGAGCTATATGATCGCCTAGCGTATACCGATGCAGCCGATGCTTATAGAAAACTTCTCAAAAAAGGGAAGGGAAGTCGTTATGTCTTCGAACGTCTTGCCAATAGTTATTACTTTATTAACGACACCAAAAAGGCAGAAACCTATTACAAAAGGGTTGCCAAAGGAAGAAAGGTAAAGCCCGAAGTAGTTTACAATTATGCGCAAACCTTAAAGGCTAATGGCAAGTTCAGTGAGTACAATACTTGGATGAAGAAATTCGCTGAAATGTCCCCAGACGATTCCAGAGCAAAGGAGTTCATGAAAAACCCCAATTATGTGCCTCAGATGATGGAGGCCTATGCGCGCTATGAAGCTAAGAATCTAGAGGATCTCAATACCGAATCTTCCGAATTTGGAGGAATTTTAATAGGCAAGGATTTTTACTTCTCTTCTGCACGTAATGATGCCCGCAAGAAATATCACTGGGACGATCAGCCGTTTCTGGATGTTTATAAGGCAAAAACCGTGGGTAACACCATTAAGAATGCGGAGTTATTAGAAGGTGATGTAAACACTAAATATCACGAAGGGATCATAGCCATTACCAAAGATGGCCAGCGTATGTATTTCGACCGAAACGACTACCTCAATGGTAAGTTTCAGAAAAGTGAGGAAGGCATTAGTCAAATCAATATATACTACACCGAGTGGGTAGATGGGAATTGGAAAGGTGTCTTCTCTGTGCCTTTCAACAGTTCGGAATATTCGAACCAACACCCGGCATTGAGCCCGGACGGATCTACTCTTTATTTCTCCAGCGACATGTCTGGCGGAAAAGGAAAGTTCGATTTGTACAAGGTTTCCATTACCGCTGATGGCGGATTGGGGACTCCAGAGCGATTGGGAGACCACATTAATACCGAAGGAAACGAAGTATTCCCGTTTGTGGATGCCAACGGAGACCTTTACTTCTCCAGTGATGGGCATCAAGGTTTGGGGAGATTGGACGGATTTTTTGCCCAGGCCAATGGAAATTCATTCAAATCGCCTATCAACTTAGGAAAAGGAGCTAATAGTGAAGCCGATGATATTGCCTTTACCTTCTACCCAGAAACCGAAACAGGTTTTATGACATCCAATAGAGAAGGTGGTGCGGGAAATCATGATATCTACAGAATTACCGCCGTAGAACCACCCTGTGATGTAGATATGGACATCCTAGTGGTAAATGAGTATACGGGGGAACCCATTTTTGGAGCACGATTGGATCTATACGATGATCAGGAAAACAGATTGAGTTCTAAAACGACTGCTGAAGACGGGCATGGAAATTTATTGGCAGAATGTCAAAAAGGACATGTGGTGCAGGCTGTAATGACCGGTTTTGAAAGCAATGCAGTTGCTGTTGAAGCCAGCGGTAATGGACCTTTATCAAGAACCATCCAATTACGCCCCATCGAAGCCATCATAGTGGATGACAAGATCGTATTGAACCCAATTCTTTTCGATTACAACAAGCATAACATCAAACCCCAAGCGGCTTTCGAATTGGACAAGTTGGTAGGTATTATGAAGAAATACCCGAATATGGTGATTAAAGTAGAAAGCCATACCGATACGCGTGGAAATGCAGACTACAACCGAAAATTATCCGATAGTAGGGCGCAATCTACGGTACAATATGTTATTTCACAGGGAATCGATGCGGAGCGAATCAGTGGTCAGGGATTTGGCTTGGATAAGCCCGCCGTGGAATGCGGAAGCAATTGTTCGGAAGAAGATCACCAAACCAATAGACGTTCAGAATTTATAATCGTAGAACGATAAGATAATTATCCCCACAACTAACCAAATGACCACGGAAACCCTCTTCTAAACCGAGAGGGTTTTTTCTTAGGCGTTAAGTTCGTCGATCGCCGGCCTACTTTCCTTGGTGTCGTAAATGATCGTTAAGGATTTTATCTTGTTGTTTTCGTCCAACTCAATAATATCGACTACTTCGAAGTTCACTATTTCTCCGTTGGCGATGGTCCATTGATAGGTAAAGTAAATAGTAAAACAACGGGGGTTATCTAGTTCTTGAAATACGCCTTTTAATGTAACGATGGATTCACGGGTATCCTTAAAAAGTATTTCATAGAACTCCCTAGCGGGTTTCCGGCCATAGATGGGCGAAAGGACTTCCCCTGCTTCCGAAAAGAGGTTGACAACCCCTTCTAAATTCGATTCTCGAAGCGCTTCGAGATACACTTGGGCCATTTCCTTTATATTCATGGGATAAAGGTACCTTTAAATAATCGAATGTAATTGTATCACATTTAAGGAATGTGCTACTAATTGTTATCATGTACAATAGCGATCATACATCCAACTTTCTAAAAAAGACTAAAGTATTCCTGCGTATGTACGGAATTACCTTTGTTGTTTCCTGGGTACTACTATACCTCCTCATTTATTTTGGAAGCGATCGCAACCTATCCGAAGCTTGGAGTATTTTTAAGGAAGTATGGCTCGGCGTTCTATCCCATCCCATTTATTGGCTACTCCTGCTCATACCCTATGCACTATATGCTTTGGTTAAGGGTTTAATTCGGAATTACCGCAAAAACCGCTGGAAAGGACTTCTCACGGGTTTAAGCTTAAAAATAGTGCTTCCATTGCTTCTGCTCTTCCTTTTTAAAGAATCCTTGCAGGCTTATCGTCTATCCGAGTCATTCGAATATACCTGGAATCAAAACGCCGAAAACCAAACACCCCGTATCCGCGAACTGGGTGCTTTGGACCAAAAACAGCGTGGCATTCACACCTTCAATATAAGTTCGAACCTTGAGGACTTGGAAAAACTGAAAACCCATAATTTCGAATGGATCACCTTAACTCCCTTCCTTTGGCAAGCGCAGTATAATTCCCCCGAAGTGGGTGTCCCATCAGAAACCCGATTTCAGGAAACACGCGAACGCTATAAACGCATTAAGGAAGCTTGCGATACGTATGGTATTCATATCATGTTGAAACCCCATATATGGATGCGTGAAAACGTTCCCGGTAAGTGGCGCTCCAATATTACCATGAAAAATGCTCAAAGTTGGGAAACCTGGTTCCACAATTATGAAACCGTTATGCTCATGTATGCAGAGCTGGCCGAAGCATTGGGTTTCGAGCAATTCTGTATTGGGACGGAACTGGAAAGTACGGTTCGGGAACAGCCAGAAAAATGGTTTGCATTTATTGAAAAAGTAAAAAGCGTTTATTCTGGGAAGCTCACCTATGCAGCCAATTGGAACGAAGCATACAAAACCGTTCCCTTTTGGCAGGAATTGGACTATATCGGGATACAGGCCTACTTTCCCCTGAATGAGAACGAAAGCCCATCCTTGAGTGAAATGGAACAAAAATGGCAACCCCATATTTCAGAAATGGAAGCAGTAAGCCAACAGTTTAACCGACCCGTTCTCTTTACCGAAATAGGATATCGCTCGTTAGAAGGCACTGCGAAAACACCCTGGGAATGGGGCAAATTTTCCCATGCTTTCTCCAAAATTTCCAAACAAGAGCAATATCAATGCTATGCGTCGTTTTTCAATACGGTTTGGAATCAACCTTGGTTTCACGGCGTGCATATCTGGGAATGGCAAGGCAGCATGAGCGACGGAGACAATACCAGCTTCAGTATCGAATTTAAGCCAGCTATGAAACTCGTAGCCGAAAGATTTGGCCAACATCCTTAAACAAAAAAGCGCCCCAAAAAGAGGCGCCTTTGCAATTATCTCTACTGCTGGAGTTCTTAGTTTCCAGTAACTGTAAGATTGTCTATATGGTAACGGGTCGTCGAATCTGGGTCGCTTCCTTGGTAGCGGAAAGCAACATACATAGATCCTTCTACACAAGAAACGTTGATAGGTCCAACGGGCTCGAAATCTCCAAATCCACCGGATGGTCCTTCTGGTATATCGGCATCCAACTGGAACCAAGTCGCCGTATTAGGATCCCCGGCATAATCGTTAGAGAACAATACCGTAAGGATCTCACCATTATCAAAGTTCACTTGGATGTCGAAAGAAAGTTCCTCTCCGGTTGTGGCAGACATATCGATGGCTGGCGTAATTAACCAAGTATCGATCACGTCTTCTCCAGAGTTAAATCCAGAAATCTGAGCGTAGTTGTTATTACTAAAGTTACCAATTACCCAAAGTTCTCCATTGGAGTTGGCTGTGTTGATATTGCTCCATCCTGCATTCACATAATCTTCGATCGCATTAAACTGTTCGAAGTTCTCAGAGTAGATATCATCTCCACCACCACTGGCTTGGTCACATTCGTACACATCTGGATCGCAACGATCGGCACTATCGAAGTTAATATTCGTAGGATCGTTCACAACCATATTAAAGGTGTCCCCAAAGAAGTTAAGGGTAAAAATCCCATCCATGGTTCCTCTTCCAGAAGGCAGTTGAACGGCCTTAAAGTCGGCAAAAGTACTTGTACTGAAAATGATGGTTGAACCTGAAGCACAGTTCTCCAAGATACGCTCACCGTCGAACTCATCGGTAGGTTCTGCAGCGAAGGTAAGTGGGTCATCTCCCAAAACCTGATTTCTATTGAACTGAACATCACTCAAACGCACATATAGATTTACTATGTCGGTAGAAAAGTCTGAAAAGTCTACCGGAAGTGGCTCGATGGTAGCAATTTCAGAACTACGCAACAAAGTCTCTTCCAACAAAGAAGAGGCTACCTTTTCAATTTCATTGGCACGAAGTGCACCTACGGTAAACAGTCCGTTTTCAATTCCCATAGAAAGACCATCCAACTTAATGAATACCTTTCTTCCAAATTCATAGCTTGTGAACAATGGGTTTACGTCGATAAGGAAACGTACCCCACGCGTAGGATTGGAGGGTGCGTTCTGTAAAATAATCTCTTCAAAAAAGTTTCCGGCTTCGTCACTGGAAATCACATATCCTTCGATATACGAAGTTCCTTCATCGAAAGTTATCTTAAGGTCTTGAAGCACACCGTTGAGCACCTCATCATAACTTGGATCGCTAGGATCGATACCAAGGTCATCAACAACAGCGATACCTTCTTGTAGGAACTGCCCATACAACGCATCGATTGTGATGGGGGTCGATTCCAATTGAGGATCGTTAACCGTTAGATCGGGTGTTCCAAAATCATCATCTTCTACACAGGAAGCCACAAAAGTCGCTACCATCAAGAACAAGATCAGTTTATAAATATTTGAATGTTTCATGTTATATGGATATTATTTTTTTCTGAATTGTTTTTAAAATCGTACGTATACATTAAGGTAATAGGTAGTTCCATTTCCGAAGAAATACCTAGGTCCGAATACCGGCCCATTGGGTCTTGACGCATCGGTAAGAACATCGCGGTAATTCGTATTTCTACCTTGTTCAAATCCACCGGTTACATATTCCTCTCCAAACACATTGTTGATCGTGGCAAAGAACCCTACAAAATACTGCTTTATTTTCCATGATTTACCTCCCACAACATTTACCAATGGATAGGAATCGAATTGCTCCTGTTGCAATAACTCCCTTGCCACTTCTTCATCGAAATCGTTGAAAGGTTGTCCGTCGAAATCGCTCGTGAAGTTCGCCGTACGGGCCAAGTTGTTCACATCGATATAGGCATTGGAAAAGTAGTTTCCGGTAACGCCAACCCACCAGAAGTCGGGATCGCGGTATTCCATTCCAATTTGATACGCCCTTTCCGGACCACCGGCAACGTGAAGGTCTTTCAATTTGGCAGTTCCATCACCAAAAGTTAGATCGCCTTCAAAATCCTGACTGTTCAAGTACAAATTAGGATTGTTGGTAAATACATTCTGTCCTACAGAAGCAGCTCCTTTCACTTTCACGGTTGGGGTTACTTGCGCTTCAATCCCTACTTCAACGCCCATTCTTCGGGTGTCGATTCCAGTCATTACCTCCTGTACAAAGGCATCCTGCTCAATTCCTAAGCCCGAAAGGTTTTCTGTGAAGTAGAATCCGATATCGGTTTGGTCCTGAATGGTGTTGTAGAATCCGGTTACCCTAGCTTTTACGATAGGGGAACGATAAATGTAACTAAGGTCCAACGCTTGTACCTTCTCTTCGGTAAGTCCTGTAACTACTGCGTTGGTTTGCCTTGCATTGCTGAAAGAATTTCGTAAGGTCGGTGCCTTGGTAAAGTACCCAGCATTGAAGTCGATCAAGTGTCGACCCGTTACCTTATACACCAATCCTCCTTTGGCTCCAAAATTCGTAAAACTCAATTCCTCACTGTCACCGAAGGATTCAGCTCCTGGGAAGTTTCCGTTTTCATAAAGTCCGGTACGTTGGTAGGTCGTTTGGCTGGCGGTTGCACCCAAGTAGAAATCTACTGTATTGTATTTAAACTGCGCCTGAGCAAAACCGGTAATTACATCTGCATTGAGATCGTAGTTGTACTTGTAGCGATCCCCTTCTGTTACGATTCGGTTTGGGTTATTCAGGTCACTCTGCGCCAAATCACTTTGCAACTCATCCGATGCATCTTCAGAAGCCGCTTCAGCAAAGTTATCGATGTCCAAATATCCCGAACTTCCCAACAAATCTTCTACCTCTGCATAGTTTTCACTTTTCAAAGTACGGTAAGAAGCACTTGCGTTAAGGGTGATATTTTCATTGATACGGGTATCCAAAATCGTATTCAGGGTCAACTGGGTGTCCTCATTCACATCGTTCTGGATGATATAGGTAGCATTACGTGCCAAACCTGTGCTTGAATCAATATTGGCCTGGTACAATTGGTTCCAGTTGATCTGCCCGTTATTGATAAATTCTTGCTCTGCCAAATACGCTTGCTGAAATTCGAACGCCGTTGGGTTTTCGTTTCTCAAGTGATAACTCGGCAACAGTTGGTAGTAATTCCCCAATGGGTTTCTAGCACCACCCGCGAAAAAGTCCTGCCCGTCGATTGTGACCAAACGGGTTCCGTTGTTATCGATTCGGCTATTCTTAATGGTTCCGAATTGATAGCCAAGATTTGTATTTAAAGAAGTGTTTTCTGAGATGTTCCAGTAATGGTTCAATGTGATTACCGGCTCTTCGATCTCACGGGTTCTACTGTTTCTAATCTCACCATCCTGATATCCCCAGTTCGGGTTGTATCGAATTCCTTTTAGGTCACGATTTTCTTGGGTAATCGCTGTAGATCGTCCTCTTCTATTTGGGGTATAAAACGCCGTTAAGTTAAGGCTATGGTCGTCGTTCAATTTCTTTTCTACGGAAGCAAAAAAGGAATTGGCATCGTACAACGTTCCATCAATGTACCCTTCGTCTCCAAACCTACGCGCGGCAGAAACAGAATAGGCCCATCCACTGCCAAGAAGTCCACTATTATAGGTACCCATAACTCTACCTTCATAACTTCTATTGGCCATGGCATAGGAAACGCGTCCCCCTTCACGGTATTGAGAAGCTCTCATGATGATATTGGTGGTTCCAGCCAAATCTCCGAAGGTGTATTCGTTGGCTTTGAGTCCCATCGTAAATTCACGGTTTCGCTGTACATCGTTCAATCCTCCCCAGTTCCCCCATTGTGGACGACCATTGAATTGTTTGTTCATTTCAATTCCATTGATCAGCACCTTTCCGTTTGCATTGTCCAATCCTCTTGGACGGAAGAAAGTAGCACTAAAATCGAAGGCTGCCGCATTCAAGAATACATCCCGGGAAGCTTGCAAAAGTCCTGAAATATTAAAGGAAGTCCCTTCATCTTGATTCAGCTCATTGTCGGAAAGGCTAATAATCCCGATCTGGGCTTCAACTTCAGAAAGGTCCAGCTGTAAGAGGATGGGATCTAAATTCACCGTGCTTCCATTCTGAATGGTAATGGGTATACGCTGCGATACATAATCCTCCTTACTCACAATTAAAACTTGTTCTCCTTGTGGAAGATCCATTCCTGTCATGGAAAACAACCCGTCATCGTCGGTTTGTGTCTCCCAATTGCTCCCCTGAATCCGAATTTCGGCACCAGAAATAGCATCATTGGAGTTGGTGTCCACCACTCTACCCTTCACAACTGCCTCTTGTGCTATGCCAAAGCTGCTCAAAAACAGTACGAAAAGGGCTCCTAATACGTGTTTCATGTAGTTAATAGTGTTTGGTTTAATAAATTGTTATAAATGGCCTGCAAAGCTACGTTTTTTCAATGAATTAAGTACTTTTGGCGCAACTTTTGTAATTGACTTTACGCAAACTTAATACTAGATGAGAATGAAATTAATGTATACCTTGATTGCACTGTGTTTCGCGGTGAATTTTACCGGGATTGCACAGGAGGATAAGACTTATAAGGTAAATACGATTGCTTTTTACAATTTGGAAAATCTCTTCGATTTCGAAGACGATCCAATTACTTTCGATGATGACAGAACTCCCGATGGAAAGGATCATTGGACCGAAGAAATCTATCATGCCAAATTGAAAAATATGGCACAAGTAATTTCGGAAATTGGGAAGGATGTTACCGGCACCTCTCCAGCTGTGATTGGGGTATGCGAGATCGAAAACCGCAGGGTTTTGGAGGATCTTATTGTTCAGGAACCCTTGCTGAGTAAAAACTATGGCATCATTCATTTCGATTCGCCAGACCGAAGAGGGATCGATGTGGCATTGTTGTATCAGAAAAAGGTATTTACGCCAACGAATTACGATAAGTATGAATTGAAGATCTACGACAATAATGATGCTACGCGACGCATTTTTACGCGTGACCAATTATTGGTAAGTGGATTGTTGGATGGCGAAAAGATCCACCTAATTGTGAACCACTGGCCTTCACGAAGTGGAGGGGAAGCACGTAGTCGTCCGAAAAGGATCAAAGCGGCGAAATTGAACAAACAAATCATTGATTCTTTATTCGGTGACGATCCCTATGCAAAAATCGTCACTATGGGAGATCTTAATGATGATCCTACAAGCCCCAGTGTGAAAGATGTCTTGAACACGAAAAAGAAGAAAAACAAAATGGACATCAAGGAATTGTACAATCCTATGGAGGATATGTTCAAAAAAGGCTTAGGAACCCTCGCGTGGAGAGACGGCTGGAATCTGTTTGACCAAATCATTGTCTCTACCGAACTTACTAAAAAGGACTATTCATCTTACCGCTTGTACAAAACCGGGATTTTCAATAAAACCTATTTGGCCAATCCGCGGGGAAGATGGAAAGGTTATCCCTATCGAAGTTTCGCCAATGGAGCCTACACGGGAGGATATAGTGATCATTTCCCAGTCTATATTTACTTAATAAAGGAAACGACCCCAAAAGGGTAATAGACCACAAACAAGCATTAAAAAAGCCCCGAATCATCGG
>JAHQVM010000144.1 GCA_019634365.1 Flavobacteriaceae bacterium
AAACTGTGATAGATGGACCAATTCCAAGGGTAGTTTGTCCCGGGTATAAGATACCTCACCTCTTTCATGAGCTTGAATGCGTTTTTTTATGTTTCTGGTAAATCCTGTGTAATACGTTCCGTTGGAGCATTTCAACAGATAAACCGCATAGGGTAATTCCATAACCGAATAGGTTGATTATGGGGAGTGCTATCTAAATTAGTGATTTATTTTCCAATGGACGGCGTCCGCCGAAGCTCTCTCATCTACTTTGGATAATGAATGGGCTTAAAATAAAAAGCTCTCCTTCGCTTCTCGATACATCTCGAAGCTTCGGAGAGCGAAGGTGGAGCCGGAGGGAGTCGAACCCTCGTCCAAACGTGCAACCGCACCGCTTTCTACATGTTTAGTTTTTGTTCAGGTTTTAGACCCCTTGCCGGTCAAAAACCACCAACGCAGGGCTTAGCTTCTTAGATGTTACAGGATTACCGAAGCTATAATCCCGCTAGGTTTACTTTTACGAAGTCACTAAATCAATTGCCGTAAACCAAGGCCATTGAGTGACTTCCTGCTTGTCTACCTTGTAGACCGAGGCATTATCCTACTATAATTCAGATTATGCAGCTAGGGCGTAGTTATTATCGCCGTTTAAAAAGGATGAAATATGATATTTACGAGCTGTATCTCAGCGCTCGACATGCTTACTGTACCGTTAGACCCGCTGTCAAAACCAGTCGGCCCCATGGTGTTTCAATGAACGATTGAAGTCCGCAAAGATACATCAAAAAGCCTATCTTTGCATTCGCCTTTCAAAATGGCGACTTCATTTCAAATTAAATCAAAAAGTATTCCAAATGTCCGTGACCTTTGCAGTAATCAAAGAACGTAAGAATCCACCCGATAGACGTGTCGTTTTTTCACCCGAAAAGTGCCAAGAAGTCATCACCACCTTTCCTAAAGCCAACATTATTGTAGAACAATCGGATATACGGGTTTTTTCGGACGAAGCTTATAAGAATCAAGGACTCAATGTTTCTGAAGATGTTACTGCAGCCGATGTCATGTTAGGGGTAAAAGAAGTTCCTATCGATGCGTTGATTCCCAATAAAAAGTACTTTTTCTTCAGTCATACCATTAAGAAACAGCCCTACAACCGAAAACTGCTTAGGGCGGTTTTGGACAAGAAGATCGAACTTTTCGATCACGAAACCATCGTAAAGGAAAATGGAGCCCGTCTTATTGGTTTTGGACGCTATGCGGGATTGGTAGGGGCGTACAATGGTTTCCGACTTATGGGACAGCGCGATGGATTATTCGACCTGCCCAAAGTGGAGCACCTTGCAGATTTGGCTGAAGTAAAACAGGAATTGGACAAAATTAGCCTCCCCAATATTAAGATTCTGCTTACCGGTACGGGTAAAGTAGCACTGGGGGCCAAAGAGATTCTAGATCATCTTAACATCCGGGAGGTAAGCGATCAAGATTATTTAACAGATACATACAATGAGCCCGTGTATTGCCGGGCCGATGTAACCGAATATGTGCGCCGCACCGATGGAAAGCCCATGGATAAATATGCGTTTTATGCCGATCCCAGTGGTCATGAAAGCGATTTTATGCAATATGCAGCGGTTTCGGATTTCTTTATCGCCGGACATTTCTATGGGGATGGTGCGCCATATTTGTTTACCAGGGAAGACGCAAAAAAACCAGAATTCAAAATTAACTTGGTGGCCGATGTTTCCTGCGACATCGATGGTCCCGTAGCCAGTACCATTCGCCCATCCACCATTGCGGATCCTTTTTATGCATACGATCCTATTTCTGAAGGAGAAGTTGCGATGGGTACTCCTGGTTCTATTGGGGTTATGGCCGTGGATAATTTACCCTGCGAGTTGCCCAAAGACGCCAGTGAAGGATTTGGGGATATGTTTATGGAACATGTGATTCCTGCCTTCTTCAACAATGATGCAGACGGCATTCTGGAGCGCGCGCGCATGACAACTTCTGAAGGAACTTTATCTGAGCGCTACAGGTATCTTCAGGATTATGTAGAGGGAATTGATTAGTTTTTCGAGAACACTAGAGGTTCTTTCGTGGCATATTGAACGGCCTGGGAAAAGAAATTTTTTAATGCCGGATAATATTCGGGTGGAAATTCGTGTTTGTTCAATTTGAAATTCAATCGAACCATTACCTCTCCATCTTTGGCAGCATATATCACGGAACAGATGCCTCCATCTTCAGGAAGTTTAACGGTCTTGTTTTCGGGCACTACCTTTATATGTAAACTTGGATCGATCGAAATTTTTGATAGATAAGTAAATGTCATGGGATATCCCATTTCTATCATATAATCCCTTGATTCTAGTTTGAAAGGATTTTCCTGAAGGTATTCTAGCAGGAAAAAAGCAGGTAAATAAATTTCATTTCCAATCCATTCGGATTCCATTTCGAGGTCGTATTCCTCTTTGATGTTTTCTTCCAAATCCTCCACATTATTGATGGTTAAGTCTAATATCTCCAGATTTTCGTTGCGAGCTTCTTTATCAGCTATGTACGAATCTTTGGTTTTAGAACCAATTTCTTGCCGTTTCCGTTTGCCAAAATATCCCAAGTGCTGTTCTCCTGCTTTACCGGAGATGTTTCCTTCGGAATCCAAAGTCAGATCAGTGTTCACGAAAATTACATTTTTGGCATATGGGACAATAGGATGCCAGTAACTTCCATTCTTAAAATCCATAACCCTAGCTACGGTGTTTAAGGTTCGAAAGGGAATAATTCCGAAAGGTGCATATTTATCAGTAGCGTCCAAGTAATATTCTTGATTCTCAATTTTTACCCAAGCCATGGCGTAGTTGAATTCTGTTAGAACAGGAAAGAGTTGATTGGGTATCCCCGAATCCCTGGTTGCGCTCAACGCGAGCTGAGTATTTTCTAGACCAGCTGCTCGCAGTGCATTTATTAAAGAAAGGTTTATTTCGGAGATATTTCCAGATTTTAAAAGGAATGCCTCTTTAACATCGATATCTCTGTAGATACGCAAATTGCCATTCCAGGTATAGTGGTTCTGAATGAAATAATAGACGGCTTTGGCCTTCTGTAAGGGATCTTCCATACTTAGAATTTCGCTAGGTAGTTGTTTCTCGAAAAACGATTCGAATTTTAATTGCCTCCCCATTTCCTTGTCCGTTCGGAATTCCTTATCAACATCCCGCCACTCTTTCGTATGCTTGGTGCGATCTCCCCTGAAGTCATAACTCTCCTTTAATTCGTATTTAACTTTTGAGATATAATTGTTCTTAGAGAGCATATAATCTTCTTCCTTAAAGGCAGGAACATCGCGCATTGCAAATAACTCGTACGTGCAATCGGCGGCATCTCCATAGCCTTCAACATAGAAACAATATTTCTTTATTGAAGTGTCATGGGTATCCAATTCCTTACCTCCGAATAGGGCAATTCTATAGGAATAATTTCCAGGGATTTCTGAAACGAATTCACTGTAAACTGTTGGATAATGTCCTTGAAACTCCCATTGATAGGTATGAAAATAAGGAGACTCAATAATGTAGGTATACTCAAGTATACTGCCGTTTTTTACATTTGGGAAAGTGAATGATTTAGTATGCCAGTTTTCAGTAGGGTTTTGGGTGTAAATGTCTCCTTCACCAACATAGGCTTGCGTTCCATCATAATGAGAAATTGCTTTAATCTCCTTTATTTTCTCACCTATTTTTCCATCATGGAAATAAGGGATTTCTATAGTAGCACCTTCAAATCGGTCGACATCCAGAACTTTTATTTTTTTATGGAATTCTTTTTTGAGCCGAATGTGACGACTATCGGTTACGACAACTGAGACCTTTCCTTTGGAATACAATTCGACCGCCGAAGTTTCGGGATCTTTTGGATATGCCGTTAGCATTAACTCTTGCTGGGTGGGTTTTCCGAATTCTACTTTTTTTTCATTTTGCGACCACAACAAGCTGGGAAACAAAAAAATGGCAATCGCATAAAACTGAATTAATTTCATAAGGACAGGATGGCTTTCTATGCAAATGAAATTACACGATTTTTTTTGTTGTTGAAAAGCTTTTTTTAAAGAAACTATATAAAAGCCACAGCATCACACCAAACGAGAAGGTCGTTCCCCAAGCTAATGGGTTGTTTTGTGGGCTGAGAACGATCTGGAAAATATCCTGAATAAGTCCGATAGGGTTCTGAAGAATGTCCCACGAATTCCATCGAAGGAATCTTCCTAAGTATATTCCGAAACCTGTTATGAACGGAATTGCAAGTAGTATCCATCGAATCCATTTTTCCGCAAAATGCCTCCTCCACAATTGCTCCATATCGGCTAAAGAATAGAGATAACAGATGATACCCGTGATGGAGAATAGTACTAACATAAATCCATCGAAAACTGGGTGGGAATTGGGGTGGTTTAAATGCACAAAATCGGTTAGGATATAGGGAGCATTGGGTAAGAAAAGTAACCAAACTCCAGTTCCGAATAACAATCCCATCCTACCCACTTTTTTATGCAATAAATAGGATGAGATGCAAAAAGGAATCCAAGCGAGGAATAGGTTCCATACCAGGAAAAGATAGAAGAAGGATAAGGTGAATTTAAGCCTTATCATCAATAGGAAAAGGCTAATAGCACTAAAAGCGAAAATCGGGAAGAGGATTTCGAATCGCTGCATGAAGAAGCTTTTAATGTGTTTCATGTCTTGATATTTTTTCAAAAATTAATATGACAAATGCGCCCAGTAAATAGGCAATGAGATCCCATGGATCGAATGTTGAGCCTAAGAGGGTTTGTAGAATTTTAGATTGAATGCCCAAAGATTCCCACAACGAAAACCCCTGGGCAATTTCAACCAAAACGGCAATGAGTAAAGTTAAGAGCAATGCCCTAATCATGGAAGTTTTCGTTAACGTTCGTAGCAGCGCATACAATAAGGGAATGACCAGCACATCTCCCACGAATCCGCGAATAAATCGGTGAAAGTGAAAAATGGCTATGGCAATTTCCGTGACCAGCAACAAAATAAAAATGGATCCGTATTTTTTCATAGTACTTCGAAATCAGGCCTATCTTGAAAAGGATAGACCTGATCGTTTAAAGCGGTGTATTATCCGTTGCTCCAGTCAATTTTTCGAGAAGCGAACATGATGACTGCCAGAATGGCGAAAAGGCCAATACTACCCACGAGCAGCGCATAATTTTCCAGTTGAATGATCACATATATGAATCCATACAAAGAAGCTAAGGATGCACAGATAAGCAGTGGAAACCGGAATCCATTGAGAATGGCTCTGGAATATAGTGTGATAAGTCCCAAAACCGCCAATGCCGAAATACTGTAGGCCTTAAGGAAACTACTGTGTTCACTAATGGATATTAATAAGGTATAAAACATCACCAATGCCAAGCCAATCATGATGTATTGAAAGGGATGAATGTAGATCTTACTTACCAATTGAATCAACAAAAACACCAATAGCGTCAAGCCGATCACCATGAATCCGTACTTGGCGGTACGCTCACTTTTTTGGTATTCGTCTACCGGGATGATAAGGTTGGCTCCAAAGGCAAATTCCAGTAGATCGGGCAGGGTGTTGAAAAATTGCTGTTGAAACTGTCGATTGATCTGCAACACGGCCCATGAGGCGATAAAACCATCGTCGGTCACCTCTCTTTTCTCCGGAAGATAGTTCCCGTCGAAACTGGGTGAATTCCAATTCGATTTCATGGTTACCCGGGTTTGTTTCCCTATAGGAATGAACTTGAGACTTTCGCTACCATTCACCTTCATATTTAGCTGAAAGGAAAGGGCATCGTTTTTATCGATGCCATACGAAGTAGTAATATCACTTTCTACGGTGTTCATGTAACTTTGAGAGTACTTGGGGTTCATGGCCAAGGATTCGTTGCCCAGATTCAAGGCAAGTGTCGTACGAATTCCCTTGAGATTGGAGGTTTTAATGAGTACCGATATTTTATCCCAAATAATGTCTTCCGGTTTAATATCCTTGTCCGATAGATCGATTTCAGGGAAATTCCCATATATATTCATGTCTGCCGTATAAACTACCGATTCATAAATGCCCCTTTGCAAAGGCTCCTCGGCAATATTGGCTTGTGAGTCGATGTCTAGAATTTCGGGAAAAATATAGGCGTGATTCAGGATTTCTTCCGTTTTTATCTCGAAGCTTTTCGTCTTCTCTATATAGACCTTTTCCTCTTTGTAGGTTTTGTAAGGAACTTTCAGGATAGGACCCGAAAAGATGACATTGTTGCCCCATTTATCGTTGATTTCCCGAACGACTTCTTGCTGCCGGAAGGAGCGTTCGGTAATAAGCCCTTTTACAAATTCTAGGGGAATGAGTAGTACTGCCAATAAAAATCCGACGACCAACATTCGGGCGGTGATGGAGTTGCGTAACCAAGTTGAGAATTTTGCTTTTTTAGGTTCCATATCTAATTTGTTTTAGTGTTAATAGTATTTTTAGATGTATTCGATGAGTATATAGGTATAGCCAAGCGCTATGGGAATGTTTGCTAGAATGACACAGATGGCAAAGAATGTTTCCAAAATATCTTTTCGAATGAGATCGACGATGAGTATCAGCAGTATGAAACCGTTGAAAACTATGGCTACAAAGAGGAATACGATTCCTATAAAAACCAAATACATGCCTTCTCCCAATAGGAGTTGAAACAGGAATAGAAACGTTCCAATGCCAAAGAACCAAAGGGCAATTCGGAAGGCAGTCCGAAACGAAATCACAGGTGCATCAGTCTTTTTCGTCATGATAAAGAGTGTGTTTGGGTTCTAGGAACCGATTTGTTTCGTCTGGTGTGAATTTCCTCGAGGAGGGCAGGAGGAAAGATAGCGCTGCGGAATTCTTCAAAATCCAAGGGGAGGACTTGTTTGAAATCGAAATGATGAAAGGCGCAGGCCCTTTTCCCAAAACGATAGGATCGTATATAATAGTATAAGTAGTCTGGTAAAATGAGGGTTCCCAGTACTAGCACTGCAAAGAGATAAGGGGTCCTTTTGCCATTTCCGAAGCAAGCGTACTGAAGGGCAATTTCATCCTCCACAGCGGTGCTGAAGCCACATAGAATGTGATAGGCATCATGCCGCTCTACCTTGGGAATGGGTTCGAATCCGTTGTGCGACAGGAATTGCCCAAGACGATGCCCAAAAGTGTTTGTGGGCATGAGCAATAGATCCGAACTCATGAGCCCCCAAGGTTTTTTCTTTTTAAAGCGACAGTAAAGCACCATCGATGTTTCGAAGAGCCAATTGATAATTTGTTTTCTGATCTTTTTCATAAAGTACTTTGAATTTCAAAGTGAATAGATAAAAAAATTAGGGTTTACGAATGAGTTTTTCCAAAGCCTCAATATGTTTCCTAAATTCGGTCTTTCCCAATTTTGTGGCACTGTATCGTGTATTGGGCTTACGTCCTACGAACTGTTTCTGAACGAGAATATATGCTTCCTTTTCCAATGCTTTAAGATGACTGGCAAGGTTGCCATCGGTTACATCCAAAAGTTCTTTTAGTCGGTTGAAGTCGGCATCATCGTTCACCATTAAGATGGACATGATGCCCAGTCGTATTCGGTGATCGAACAGTTTGTTTATATTTTCAATAATCCCCATATACCTACTTTTTCTCTTGTATCCACATCATACTGCCGTAAATAATGTGAAAGATACCAAATCCTATTACCCAGAGCCAAAATCCATATCCGGGAAGAAGGGCACATATGATTCCAAGGATAACTTCGGCCAGTCCCAAATAACGAATGTTTCCTACGGTGTATTTCGATGCATTGATCAAGGCGAGCCCATAAAAAATGAGCATTAAAGCACCCGTTTGCCCGTACTTCTGCTGGTTGAGAATGATAAGAATATAGGCGCCTCCTGCAACCAATGGGATTAAAAAGTTAATGAGTAATCGACGTGTTGAAGTATCCCACATTTTTTCACCTGCCTTTTTTGCCTTTTTGGTGGTAAAATAAATGGCGGTTACCACACTTAAGAAGGCCACCAAGAACAGGTCCAATAAAATGAGCCTAAAGATTTTCCCGTCCAAGATGAGGTATTCCCGCCCCGAATTACTTACGAGCCAGTAAGCGATGCCAGCTCCAATGAGGGCATAGATGCCCGCAAAAATGCCGGAAAGCCCGCTCAATGATATAAATCGGGAGGAGCGATTCATTAAATTCTTTATTTCACTGATGTCTTTAAGATAATCTTGCTCACTCATAATAAAGTACTTTGAAATACAAAGTAAATGTAAATTTTGACACTGTCTTGATTTTTGTAAATAATTTAACAAACAGGAAAAACCCCTATTTCAAATACAGGAAAAATCCTGTTGCTTTATATGGCATTTAACTCGCATATTTGAATTGTATAAGTCTCGACTTAATTTATTTTAATAATCGGCTGGAAAATTAATTGGGGAGTTAATTTACAACTACGATTATTTGGTCTAGGGCTGCTCGAATAGAGCAGCCTTTTTTTATTTTTGGAATATGAATCCAGCCGAAGAATACATTTTGCGCCAAAAGGAACCGTTCCGTTCCATGCTTATACATATTCAAGTTCTCATTGAGGCAACGGTCCCGGATGTGCGGTTGGCCTACAAATGGAGGCTCCCTTTTTTCTATGTAGCGAAAAAGCCCATCTGCTACCTCAATGTCACTAAGGGTTATGTAGATATTGGATTCTGGACAGCTAAATATTTTACCAAACACCAGGAATTACTTGTTTCAGAAAATAGGAAGCAGGTAAAATCAATGCGGTATTGGAACCTGGACGAAATTAATGATCAGATTTTGATAGAAGTATTGGAACAAGCCTATGCATACAGAAGGGAAAAATTCCTCGATTAGAGCTGTTGCACCGTACGTCGAATAGCCACTAGATCACTTAGTAGTTTTTCAAGTCGGTTAAGATCCAACATATTGGCACCATCACTTTTGGCATTGGCAGGATCGAAATGGGTTTCTATGAACAATCCGTCCACACCAACCGCAATACCGGCCCTTGCAATGGTCGAAATCATTTCGGGCCTTCCCCCGGTAACCCCCACCGACTGATTGGGTTGCTGAAGGCTATGCGTTACATCAAGTACCGTGGTAGCGTAGGTTTTCATGGTAGGAATTCCGCGAAAATCCACAATCATGTCCTGATAACCGAACATGGTTCCCCGATCTGTAATCATGGCTTTTTCGTTGCCACTATCCAACACTTTTTTAACGGCATGTTGCATGGCTTCCGGACTCATGAATTGTCCTTTTTTAAGATTCACCGTCTTCCCAGTTTGGGCCGCGGCCACCACCAAATCGGTTTGGCGTACCAAAAATGCAGGGATCTGAAGGACATCCACATACTCCGCTGCTTTATGGGCATCGGTTACCTCATGGATATCTGTAACAGTAGGAACATCGAATGTTTCGGAGACTTTTCTCAGTATTTTTAAGGCTTTTTCATCCCCAATTCCCGTAAAACTGTCGATCCGGCTTCGATTCGCCTTTTTAAAACTTCCTTTAAATACGTAGGGAATCTTCAGATTTTCGGTAATGGAAACCACCTTTTCCGCGATGCGCATTGCCATGTCTTCCCCTTCAATGGCACAGGGTCCTGCCAAAAGGAAAAAGTTATCGGAATCGGTATTTTTTAGTTTCGGAATTTGAGAAAGCTCCATAGTTGTCTTTTGAGGTGCAAAGATAAAGAAAACCTTAGGTGAAAAATCCATTTATTACCTGTACTTTTGCAGCCTGAAAACGAGGCGGTACGTTTCCGGCTCTAGAAACCTACGAAAATGGATATTAGAAACATCGCTATCATTGCCCACGTAGACCACGGTAAAACCACTTTGGTCGACAAGATCATGCACCACTGTAGCTTGTTCCGTGA
>JAHQVM010000012.1 GCA_019634365.1 Flavobacteriaceae bacterium
GAATATCGGAACCCGACAAAATAGAAGATTGCGCGGGTCTAATGTATTGGATGTGAGCTATGAAAAAAAGGAAATTTTCGATGCTATTACTTCGCAAATAGCACATCCCAAAAATACAGCCAGTACCATTTATGGAGAGGGCGACAGTGGCAAAAAGATAGCAGATATCTTGGCCGAGATAAAACTACGTTTTCATAAAACGATTAGTTATTAATGAAAGTATTGGGTCTCATACCCGCGAGGGCGGGAAGCAAAGGAATTCCCCATAAGAATAGGAAATTATTGGGAGGCAAGCCCTTGCTTCAATATACAGTAGAAGCTGCCTTGAAGTCTTCAAAACTTTCTGAAGTTGTTTTTTCCTCTGAAGATGAAACCCTCATGGATATGGCAAGGGGATTGGGAGCATCCGTACCATTTCAGCGCCCAGACCATTTAGCGACCGATGCGGCAGGTTCCTTGGAAGTGGTTCAGCATGCCTTAGTGACTTTAAGCGAAAACTTTGATGCTGTTTGCCTACTGCAAGTAACAACGCCTTTCCGAACTTCTGAGGATATAGATCGGGCCATTGATAGATTTGTGGAATTGAACACAGATAGTTTAGTATCGGTACAACCCGTGCCACATCAATACAATCCGCATTGGGTTTTTGAAGAACGGGATGGCGTGTTGCAAATTGCTACCGGTGAAAAGCAGATTATTAAAAGACGGCAGGAATTGCCCAAAGCTTTTATTCTCGATGGGGCTATTTACATTACTAAAACTGAGGTCCTGCTTCAGAAAAACTCTTTTTTTGGAGAGGCAATGGGCTATATAGAATTGGATCCCAAGCGATATGTGAACATCGATACGATGGAAGATTGGCAAGTCGCAGAAACCATTCTTTCTTCGCTATGATGGCTTTTTTTAAAAACATCATCGGTCTCAAGTTTATCAATAAACTATACGATAAACGAATTAGTTCCCGAGGATTAGGACTGTTCCGTATTTTCTTTGCCTTGAACCTGTTTTTTGAGGTGCTATGGATTTACAGAAGTAAAGCACTTTACTTTGATCCGGTTCCCTTCTTGGAACCTTCTTCAGTAGATTATTCGACCTATTTGTTTCTCTGGTTGGTGGTGTTATTTTTGATGACGTTGGGCTTTGCCACCCGAATCATGTCCATCCTTAATTATGTACTGGGGGTTTTTATTCTGAATGCTGTTGGTAGCTTCGAATATCATATGGATTATATCTATATGGCTGTTAGCTTTATTATCATCTTTATTCCAACGGGCTGCAATTTATCGATAGATACTGTCTTATCTAGAAAATATAATTGGGAAAAGTTTTTCGTTTTCGATAGGTCCCTCACCAAAGTAAGGGTCCTTAATTATTTTCTGATTGTTCTATCTGGAATCGCAATGATTTATTTCGATTCCATACTGTTCAAATTAAAATCTCAAAGTTGGACAGGAGGATTGGGATTGTGGTTGCCTGCTTCCTTGCCACCCGCCACGATTTTTGATCATCAATGGATATTGAATCAAGAATACTTTATGAAGTTCTTTGGGTACCTCGTTTTTGCATTCGAAGGAATATTTCCGTTCGTTTTCTTCCTCAAAAGATTCCGCCTTCCCTTGCTCATTCTAGGAATCCTTCTGCATTTAGGTATCCTTATCGTCTTTCCTATTCCTTATTTCGCATTGGGTGTTATGTCGTTGTATATACTCATGGTGCCTGTTTCCTATTGGAATGTACTCGATCGGTTTTTAAGTCCAAACGCGGAGAGCGACCAAAACGAAATAGGGGAATCTTCGGTTTTTAACGGAGGTGTGAATTGGAAGTTGAGAGGATTCAAGTTGCTGTTCGTTGCTTTAATTGCCTTGCAATTCAATTCCAGTTTTAATTTCCCCTTGAGCGATTCAATAGTTGCCTATGTGAAGAAAGAACACCCAGGTTTTTCAGATAGCATAGATGGGTTAAAGCAAAAGAAAAAGAGAGTGCGTTTGTTTACAAAGCATTATTTGGGAATTACCCCGCACGGTGTTTTTGTGGATGGGCATTTTACCAATTACGATCAATACTTTAATGTGTCCTTTGATGGCAATTTACTACCCATGTACAATGAAAAGGGGATGCCGGATGAACTCCTAAAAGGAGGCTCGTGGGCGAATTTCAACTTTAGGGTGAATGGCACGAATGTATTGACCAAGAAAGAGTCCTTGGAAAATGGATTGATGCGTTTTTCATCTTATTGGGCCCAGAAGAATGGAATCGATTTGCAGGATGCCATCTTTGAGATAGTAGTCAAGAAATTGGAGGCTTCCTTCACTTGGGAAAAGGATCTTTTAAATAGAAATGCGGCGCTTCCTTGGGAAGAGGTAGGAACGATTCAATGGAAGAATAATAAAGCTAAAGTGAATATCAATTATCAGCAGATTGAATAAACAAAACCTAATCATAGGAGCTAATAGTTTTTTGGGAGCTTGTCTCTGCAAAAGGTTGTACGCCTCAGGAGAGCGGGTTACTGGGGTCTTTCATAAAAACAAGGATAATTTGGTCGAAGGCCCAGAATATTATCCCATAGAAGAACTAGAAGGATTAGAAGGTGATTATACCCATGTATTCATTATAAGTGCTTATGTTCCTGAAAAAGGGGATTACAGCATAGAAGAACGATTGCAGAAAGTGAATGTCGAATTGGTGAGTGATATTCTGAAAAAATTTACACAAGCCAAAGTAATCCATTGCTCTACGGTTTCCGTGTATGGTGTAAGTCCCGACGCTATTACAGAATCTTCTTCCATAGCTCCTATAAACCCTTATGGGCAATCTAAGAGTGACGCAGAGGACCTGGTCGCATTACATCCCAATCATGCGATTGTTCGTTTTTCGTCCATTTATGGCCCTCATATGCGCACCCATACCTTTCTTCCGCAGATCATAATACGTGCTTTGGAAAAAGGTAGGATCGTAGTATTCGGAGATGGAAGTCGTTCCCAAAATTATATTGCTGTGGAAGAAGCAGTGGATTATCTCATCAAGGCCGCAAACTCAGAACAAAATGGGGTATATTTGGCTGTAGGCCAAAACTCGTATGCGAATAAGGACGTAGCTGGGATGATTGCAGATTTGATTCCCAATGTTACCATTGCTTTCGAAGGTAGTGATCCTAGTCCCTCGTTTTTCTACAACAATGCTTGGACCCGAAGCGTCTTGGGAATTGATGAGGTCTATAGTTTTCAAGAAGAATTAAAGAAAGTTATCGGATGGCTCGAAAAAAAGTAATGGTTACAGGAATAGGCGGGAACGTCGGCCAGGGAATCTTACGTAATATTAAGGCTTCTCCCTACGATATATCCCTTGTGGGAACCAATATCGTCGATTTTTCGGCTGGGAACCATTTATGCGATGCCTTTTATAAAGTGCCCTATGCCTATGAAGATGATTATATAGCAGCCATAAATGAAATTGTTTCGAAAGAAGGGGTGGATTTAATACTTCCTGCGACGGATTTTGAGGTGTATTACCTTTCCAAAGCCCAAGAAGAATTAGGCTGTCCAGTGGCTGCTTCCCATACAGAAACTTCTGGTATCTATTTGGATAAGTACGATTCCTTTCGGTTTTCCGATACTCATAATATCCCTTTTGCCAAGTCCTTTCTGCCGAGCGAATACGATGGCTCGCTAACCGAAATAATCGTCAAACCCAGAAAAGGAAGGGGTTCTAGGGGAATCCATTTAAATCCGAGCAACTGGATCGATTTTTCGGATGAGGAATATATGGTTCAGGAATTACATAAAGGAACAGAAATTACGACTGCTTTTTACGTCACCAAGCACAACAAGCTCCATGGACATATTACCTTCGAAAGAACCTTGGAAAATGGAACAACCACGCATTGTAAGGTAATTAGGCAGTATGACGAACGAATGGAATCCATGCTCAGGAAAATGGTCAACTCATCCCAATTTAGGGGAGCGGCCAATGTTCAATCCATAGTGACCGAGACGGGGGAGATTGTTCCCTTCGAAGTAAATTGTAGGATATCAGGAACCAATTCCATCCGCTCACGTTTTGGATTCAAGGATGTTGAATACACTTTGCAAGAATGGTTATTCCGGCAGAATCCATCGGTTCCCGAAATTAGATCAGGAGTTGCCACTAGAATTCTTATGGATGTGATTTACGAGGACGCTGAGGACTTCGATGATGTTAAATCTGGGGATTCAAAATTTTACATTTTCTAAAAGCAAAACCATGATAAAGTACTTGCTTTTCGACGTTGCCAATACCTTGCTCCACAAACCATTGCTTTGGGACAGGATGGAGCAAGTATTGTTCAATCATGGGCATGTCATTCCCCAAACAGAGCTGAGACACAGGCACAAGTTGGTAAGCGAGTGTTATACGTTTCCCGATAGAACTTCGGAAGGGTTTTATAAAGAATTTAATGCCACTTTTCTTCGTGCGTTCGGAATGGTGCCCGATGATGCTTTGCTCGATGCACTTTTTATTGCTTGTAAAAACCTGCCTTGGGAGCCTTTTGATGATGTCGGTTTTTTAAGGGATTACGAAGGAGAAATAGGAGTGCTTTCCAATTTTAACCGTGGTTTGAAACCGCTGTTGAAAGATACATTGCCAGAACTCAATTTTTCCCATATCATTGTATCCGAAGAAGAAGGAGTTGCCAAGCCCAATGCGCTGTTTTTTCAGAAGGCAATCTCCGAAATTGGATACGATCCTTCAGAAATTTTATACATTGGGGATTCTGTGAAACTGGATATAGAACCGGCCTTGGATTTGGGAATGCAGGCCAGATTGATTGATAGGGACGCCTGTTATCCGGATTCAAAGCTCAAAATAAGTAGCCTAATGGATATCCTAAACACCGTGTAATGGAAACAGAATTATCTTTGGTGGTACCCGTTTACTTCGAGGAAGAAGTAATTAGAAGATTTATATTCGAAACAACCCAAGAATTGGAATTATTGGGGCTATCATACGAAATCGTATTTATCGATGATGGAAGTCTGGATAATACGGTTCCTATTATCAAGGAAATTGCAGCGGATGACACAAGGATTAAACTCATAGAGTTATCCTATAATCATGGAAAACAAGCGGCACTCACCGCCGGTATAACCTACGCGTCTGGAGAATATCTGTTGTACATGGATCCTGATCTACAGGACCCTCCCAAAGAAATCAAACGTTTTTTAGAAGAAATCCATAAAGGCTATGATCTTGTTTTTGGTGTGCGTAAGGAAAAAAAAGACACGTTTGTAAATCGGATCTTTTCAAAGATATTTTGGTCGGTGCTTCGGAAGTTTACGGGATTGCAAATTCCGAAGGGACTTGCCGTTATGCGGATTTTCAATAGAAAGTTTGCACAACAGTTTTTAAAATACAAGGAGCAGAATCGTTTCATTGAAGGTATTTTTATGCATATAGGAATGCACAGATCCCAAATTGAAATAGAACAGCGGGAACGGTATGCGGGTAAGAGTAAGTTCAATTTTAAGAAGAAAATGGAATTGGCATTCAATGCTATTTTCGACTTCTCCGAACTTCCCTTGAAATTGGCCTTGCGCTTGGGTGTTCTGTTTATCCTGGTGGGAATTGCCACCTTTCTCACGATTGTCGTACTTAAGTTTACGGTAGTTGATTTTCAATCGGGCTGGCCTTCCATCATTGGAGCCCTAATCATTTCTACAGGAATCTTGTTGTTTTTTATTGGAATTGCAGCCTTGTATATTGGTAAAGTGTATAAAGAATCCAAGGGCAGACCACTCTTTTCAGTTTTAGATGTCACCAACCTAAAGGAAAAGCAATGAAAAAATTGGCAGTTATTGGATCTGGAGACCTAGGGCAACTTATTGCTCATCATGCTGCACATTCGCACGAGGTTGTTGGTTTTTTCGATGATTTTAAGAAAAAGGGGGAGATGGTTCATGGTATTCCTGTTTTGGGAGGTGTTGCAGATATTTCAGTAGCGCATAAGAATGCCGAATTCGATGAATTGAGTATTGGGATAGGTTATAAGCACTTCGCTTTTCGGGAAGCGGTTTTCCAACAATTTCAAAATGAAGTTAAATTCGCCAATATTATTCATCCTTCCTGCTATGTAGATCCTTCCTGTAAACTTGGAGAAGGATTGGTGATGTTACCCGGATGCACATTGGATCAAGGAGTTACTTTAGGAGATAATGTATTATTGAATACCAGTTGCAGTATTTCACATGATTCCCGTATTGGGGCGCATACTTTTTTATCGCCAAGGGTCGCTATTGCTGGATTTGTTACCATTGGGAACCGATGCAATATTGGGATTAACTCGACCATAATCGATAACATCAACATATCTAATGATATCCAAACCGGAGGTGGTACTGTTGTTATTAAAAATTTATTGGAAAAGGGATTATATGTAGGGAATCCTGCTAGATTTGTAAAATGATTCCTTTTAACAAACCATACATCTCGGGAAACGAATTGGCCTATATTCGGGATGCCGTCGCCAAAGGAAAAATTTCTGGGAATGGTTACTACACCCAAAAATGCCAACATTTTTTTGAGGATCGATTCCATTTCCGAAAGGTACTGTTGACC
>JAHQVM010000013.1 GCA_019634365.1 Flavobacteriaceae bacterium
GTTTATGGGTAACATCAATTTCATGACGAACACTAAACCAGTTATCCGCAATAATGGGATCGCTCATGTGGCTACTGTGCATTTCAAAATTTTCACGCCACCATTCCCCTTTCTTGGCCACTGCTTCCATGCCCTCGGCAACAGGGTTTTCCGAGCTTCCTTCCGGCTCAATACTTACAATATTCGGGCTATATAATTCTTGGTAACACCTTTCTTCCTGACCGCTGTTACACCATTCCACCAATTTGCTTGCAATTTCTTCTGTATTCATCTTTTATGGTTTTTAATTAGTTTCCTAAAGTTATGGATATCCCAATTTAAATCCGTTAGAAGTGTGTTAATCCTATATTAAAATGTACGCGCCTTTTTCTTTCTCGTAGATAGAAATACCCCAAGAAAAATCAATGCTGCGGCACCTAATCTAAGGGAATTCAAGGTGTCGGCACCCGCCATGATAGCGATCAGTGTGGCCAATACAGGTTGCAAATAAATAAAGGCACCAATGGTAGAAGGGCTTAGTTGTTTTAGGGCGTAAATATTGAACAAATACGTTAAATAGGTGGTTCCAACGACCACGAATGCCAGTTTCCACCAAGCATCGAAATCCAGACCTCCCCAATCTACCGCCATGAATTCACTACCACCAACGGGGATATTCAGAAAAATGGCAATCAAGAAAAAGAACTTCATCAAAGTAATCGAGCTGTATTTGGCAACCAGTGGTTTTACCATGATGAGGTAGAATGCGTAGGAGGTGGCATTCACGATAAAGAAAATATTGCCCAATGGAATGTTGGGTGCATTGGGTTGGGTCTTTTCCCCAAAAAGAATGAGTAGCAAAGCACCCACAAGCCCCAAACCAATACCTACGGATTTAAGCCAGGTGATGCGTTCTTTTAAAAAGAATGCTGATAGGATTAGAAGCAACACCGGGGTCAAGGTAATCACCACCGAACTATTGATAGGCGTACTTAATTCGAGGCCTTTGAAAAAAGCGTTCATATTGAGTACCATTCCAAAAAGGGCACATCCCAGAATACGGAGCCAATCTTTTCTGTCTACCTTTTCCCTTGGGAGGAATAAACTGGTAATCCAGAACAACACAGCGGCACCCACTACCCTCAAAACAATAAATCCAAAGGGCCCAATAACATCGGGCATAAGGCCTTTTGCCAAAGTATGATTGGCACCGTAAATGGCGCTGGCCCCTGTTGCGGCAAGTAATGCGAGTGCTCTTGGATTCATGAATTACCCTTGAATGCTCGCCTGAGCAGCTTCAACCACTTTTTTACTGTTTCCAATGAAGATCTCATTGCCATTTACAATCACAGGTCTTTTTAGGAAGGTGTAGTGCTCGAGGATGAATCTTTTGTAATCCTCTTCAGAAAGGGTTTCGTCCTTTAAGCCACGTTCTTTGTATAGCTTTGCCCGTCTGCTGAACAGGGCTTCATAACTTCCAGCCAATTCTTTAAGTGCTTCCACTTCCTTAACGGTCAATTCCTGTTGTTTAATCTCCCTTTTTTCGAAAGAAGCTGGTAAATTGAGTTGGTTTATGATGCGTTTACACGTATCACAGGTGGCTATGTAGTATACTTTTTTCATAATTCAAAATTGAGAAATTCGTCGATACGTTCTAACGGAACTTTCAAGGATATGATGCCTTCAGAATAAGGGGCTATTTCGTAAGGGTTGTAGGTGAGAAATAGATAATTATCGGCGAATCCGACGGTTTCCGATAAATGGAAAGCATCATTCTCAAACCAAAACCCTCCTTCATTAATGTTGCTGTCCGGAGCAATTTCGTACTGTTTCCGGAATTCCTGTTCTGCAATCTTGGTTACAGATTCCACATTCGAAAATAAATCCTCCACTTGGATATCCTTGCCCGTTTTTCCGTTGAGGTTGAGAAAGGTAACTGCACCATAACCATGTGCGCCTCCTGTATACAAAAAGTAGTCCATGACCAAGGAAATGAGTTCGTCACTTTTGTGGCTAACTTCTATGTTGACCTCGGCTTCATAACCATCGGCACCAAGGGTGGTGGGAAGGTCGGCCTGGTAATCACGATAGGCCAAGATGAAATCCTTGGCAGCACTTTCGATGGTTTTGGAGGCAGGGGTCCCGTCATCACCCAAGAAAAGTACTTGGGCTACCCATTGCTCAATTTGTTCGTTAAATTGGGACGACAAATGACCTTTTCCATTGGCTTTGGGATAGTCGATGACCACAGTTGAACAGGGTTCATTTTCACAAATAGACAGGTCCTTTTCTGTAAAACTCTCTGGAGTTAGGATAAAGGAAGGTTCTTTATTACAACTAAATAAGAGGAATAATACGAGTAGGGACAACGACTTTTTTAGCATGCATTAAAAATACGATGAATTTGGGGATTGAGGTTCAATTATAGTTGAAATGATTTCAATGTTTCATAATGAGGGAAATCCTTGAAATCATACCTTTGAGAGATCAAAAAAACAAAGAAGCCACGATACTTATTCAAGTAAAGTGGCTTCCATTCGAAATAAACACTTTCGAACGCTGTTGGCTAAATACTTTCCTTATCCCAGAAAATTCTACTGATCTACCTGGATAATCCCAATGTGTGTTTCACTCTGCCAAGTGGTGGTGAACGTACCTCCGCTGGCTACATTGATACCGGAGCAATTGGAATCGTAATAGATTGCCGACCCTGCAGAATTCTTGGTAAACTCAATATTCCAGGTAGTCTGTGATGCCGGTGTAAAGTTGGTGGTTTGATCAGTAATAGCACCTTCGGTACTCGTGGCGTGTGTAGCCAAGGTAGGAATGGCTTCCCCCAAACAACCTACTGTGGTATCTTCGAAAGGTCCAACATCGGTATACATATTTCCATTTAGAGTTACGATCACTTCCGTTAGTCCTTCGTAATTCGTTCCGCTTCCATTGGGATCTGGGTTGGTGCCATCGGCAATGAAGTTCCAGGTTCCTGCATAGGAGGGATTTCCAGTTTCTTCAAAGGTACCAGTGAAAGACATTGGGGAAAGTGTTGTTGTTTTCTTTGCAACGACACCAAAGAATAAATTACCTCCTAATTCGGCATTAATAATTGCCGGCTTATTGGGATGACTTACATCCAAGGTAAAACTACTTTGAGATTCACTTACAAAATGAAACTGTGATTTAATATCGCCATCTTGAATAGGAGCTAAGGCATAGTCTAGTACTGAGCCGTCTACCATGATGACCTCTGCACCATAGGTGCCGTCGTTACTTACATTAATCCATAGCTTCCCTCTTTCCTGTCCGTATCCGGCAACAAATATCCCGTGATAGAGTCCTTTTATCCCTTGGTCGTATAATAAATTGGGTGTTTGTTCTTTAATGGAAAGTTGTTGAGTTTTTAAATGGGCTTCTTGTACATCTGCGTTGGGTGATTCCTGTGAGCAACTCCATACCATTGCGGCCATAATTAGTATTGCGAGGGCCTTCATTTGATCCATAATTCCTGTGTTTTTATTCTTTGAAACAATTAATTAGGAATCAAAGGTATTTTCTTATTCCCGTGCACACGGTGCAGAAGTAATAAGTGGGCGAAATTGGGAATTACCGTTAACTATTTGGGAATAACTGTGATATTGATACAAGTATATGAGCGAAATTAATCCTCATCGTTCATGTACGACTTAAAAAATTGGTTGGATTCTTCCAGCATTTGCATGAACTCTTTTGGGTTGTTAAAAGAATGATCCGAAAAATTGTAAATCTCGTATTGGAAATCTTTCTCAAGTCCTTCGAGTCTGTTTATCATGTACTCGGCCTGTTCAACAGGAACCACATCATCCATTCTGCCATGAAGGATAAGCAGAGGATTATTGATGTCTTTGGCATAAGAAAGAGGGGATATTTTTGTTAAATAATCGGTGGTATTGGTTCCCAAGGCTGTATTCCAAAATTCATAGGAATAATAGTTGTCGTCGTCTTTCTGCTTTTGCATCCACGAATTGATATCCGAAGGTGCAGCAACTGAAACGCCGGCCTTGAACAATTCTGAATATTTCGCCAAACCTACATAGGTGGCATAACCTCCGTAGCTATGGCCGAAAATAAAGACCTTATTTTCGTCTATGGGGTAGCGACCCTTAATAAATTGGGTAGCATCGGCAATATCATTGACCATTACTTCATCCATGCTGTTCACACCAGCCAATACATGAGATTTGCCAAAGCCAGTGGATCCCCTGTAATTAATACGTAGGGTGGCATATCCACGGGAAGCAAAGTACTGGGTAAATTCGTCGGCATGCCAATAATCCCTTGCCCATGGACCGCCATGGGGAATGACCACCAAAGGAACCTTTTCGCCTTCCTTGCGGTGTACAGGAAGGTTTAAATAACAAGGAACATTGTACTGATCCCGTGCCTTGGCAATGACAATTTTGGATCGTGAAAGTTCATATTGACTCAGCGCTTCATTAAAGAGGAACATCACCGAGTAGTCGTCTTCCTCCACATCATACACCCCAATATTACCCGACGAAGCATCATTCCACTGGTGAATGAGCAATCGGTTTCCCATAAAATCGTGATCGATGATTTCGTTGAAATACTGTGGGTACTTTCTGTTCAGTTTGAGCAGCTTTTCACCAAATTTTGGGGATAGCCATTTGTACTTGGGGGTGAGGCAAGTGTATTTAAACCCAGCAATTTCCTTGTTGTAATAATCGAAAATAAACGAGATGCCCTCTCCATGAATATCTTTAATGTCACAGTTAACATCAGAAATAAAAGTCTGCACCACTTCATCTTTTTCCATGTCGTAACTAAGTAGTTGACGCTTGTCTGTAAAAATATTGGAGGTGATAAAAATAATATTGGGGTCGTGGCCAAGTCCTTCGAAAGTAAGGTATTGTTTAATGTGTGTCTTGGGATCTATGGTAAGGGAATATTGGTTCCCTCTTATATTTAGGAAAAAGGTTTCCAATGTATCCTTGGCCTCATCGTATTTAAAGTAATACTCCATTCCCTTGTTCGATATCTTTACGGCCATTTTTATGTTGCCATAAGCATCTGCGATCCATTGGGTCACTTTGTGCTTTTCAGCGTCCATCACCATAGTTTCTTCACGGGTGAAGATATTCACCTTTTTAATGGCGGCGTGCAAATTCGAATTGATGGTTTGGACCAAAATTTCAGAATCGTTGTTGAACAAAGGGCTTAGGATGGTGTTGTATCTAAGGTCGACTTCAATATCGAAAAAATAGGATAGGGCGGTGACATCGGTCCTATTGGCAATGCGCACCATATTGGTCCCATCTATATTTACGGCTACGATGGATCCTTTGGATTCATAAATGATTCGGTTATCAGATAACCAATAGATGGCATCGACCCCATAGCTATCCAATGGAATGCTATGAACAAGTTCGTAATTATCGATATCTACAATGTGTAGGGAAACCGAATGATAAAATAGGTAACTGCCCTTGTTTTCCTCGTACACCTCCACATAATACTTGCCGTTAGGGGAAATGGTAAACTGACTTCTATTGATGTCCTGAAAAAGCACCTCTAACGGAATGGTATCTTCACCGGTCTGCTGTGAATAGGAAACGGTACTTGTAAATAATACTAGCAATAAGATGTATAGATGTTTAGTCATACTTGAAGTACCCACAGTCTTTCTCTGAAAGTTGGTGAACCTAAATTAACGAATTTTTGAGAAGCGATTTCGATTAAACACTAGGAAGAGTATGTTTTTGTTTAAAATCTAGATTCCGACTGTTGTAATTACCTTTCATGGACATGAGCCAATTGAGTACTTCCTTAATACGGCTAACCCGTAAAAATTCTTTGTAAAAAACAGGTGGATTGAATAGGGTTTTTCCCCACTAATTTAGAGCAATTGCCTCAGAGTTAATAAACTGAATAACAGTAATTTAGAATAACATTATTTGCATGTTATAACAGCAGACCTTTCTTTAAAATTTTATGTATAACCATTAAAACCATTATTATGAGATTATCTTATTTTAAGTATCGAAAAATCCCATCGTTTGAAGTAAAATCTTTTTGCTTCAAAATCATTATTCTTGTGGCATTGTGCTTTATTTCTGGAAGCCTATTTGCGCAAAACCGTATTCACGACCAAGTTCAGGAAGCCAAAGCGAACAACATCAATTTTGAGACAGTAGTCCCCTTTCAAAATTCCAGTAAACGTTATGCCAAAGCAGATGACTTCTACCATGCAGACGAGGTTCATTTATTGGAATACAGACAGAATTCGGAAACATGGAAAGGCCGTGCCATTTCCTTCGATATCCCATTGGGGAAATCTTCGGCAACCCTAGATTTAGTGGCTGTTCCGGATAGCTTTTACGACTATCAACTAGTGACCAGTAGCGGACAGCAAATGGAGCCCAATAGGAATGCCAAGCACTATAGAGGGGTCATTCGTGGGCAGGAGAACAGTCTTGTGGCCCTCAGCTTCTTCGATAACGATGTAATGGGGGTTATTTCAAATGTCGACGGAAATTACAACATCGGGAAAGTAAAGGGTTCTGAAGAATTGATTATATACAACGACAATAATTTGCGCGTGCATTTCGATTTTGAATGCGATATGGCAGACGATGTTGGCTTTATGGGATACGACCCCGAAATGCTTATGAAACCTCGAGAGGAGCAAGGTCAAAAAATGGCGTTCGAAACCAATTGTGTAGGGCTCTACTTTGAAACGGAGTTCGATATCTTTCAATTCTTTGGAACGGTAGTCGGTGTGGAAAACTATGTAACGGCATTGTATAACCAAGTTGCCATTATTTATTATAACGAAGGAATCGACACGAATATCTCCATGATCAATGTTTGGGATACCACAGATCCATATACTGGTACCAATACGGCTACCTTGTTAACACAGTTTCAAAACAATACAGGGGCTTTTACGGGCGATCTAGGACAATTGTTAACATTTAGGAACGCCGGTGGAGGTCGTGCCGCAGGATTTGACGGGATCTGTAATTCGGATTCCGATCTAAGCCTTTCCGTATCGGCCAATCTGTCTTCTACCGTGACCACCGTTCCCACGTACAGTTGGAATGTAATGGTAGTGGCCCATGAGTTTGGACACCTTTTCGGTTCCCGACATACCCATGCCTGTATTTGGAATGGCAATAATACGGCTATTGATGGATGTGGTAGCTGTCAAGAAAATGCGGACCCCAACATCCCAGGATGTAATTGGTGCGTGCAACCTCCGGTACCTGCAAATGGAGGGACGATTATGAGTTACTGCCATATTCAGCCCGTGGGGATTAATTTTACCCTTGGCTTTGGATTGCAACCGGGGAATGTACTACGGGATAATGTAGCCAATGGATCTTGTCTGGGCAATTGCTCACCGTGTCCCATTGTTTCGGGATCCTTCGATCTGTACACCAAAGACCGTCCGTTCGATATTGGTTTAGAACCCAATCCAGACACTGGCCCTATGTGGATAAGCGAGGACATTTGGGTGCGACAATCCTTGGACAATGGAACTTCACCACAGAATCCAGAGTTTAAGGAATCGGAACCCAATGGAGTGTACGTGAAAATAAGGAACAGAGGTTCCACGACTTCAGATTGTGCAGTATTAAAAGTGTACTTCAGTAAGGCCTCTACGGGGTTGCAATGGCCCGTTCATTTCGATAATTTCTATCAAAACGTAGGAACGAATAGTGTCCTGCATGGCGATATAATTGGGACCGCGATCATACCTTCCATTGCGCCGGGAGCCGATATTACCATGGAAATCCCTTGGTGGCCACCCAACCCAGACGATTACACCAATGACAAACATCATTTTTGCTTGGTATCCCGTATTATTTCACCCAACGATCCCATGTTTAATGAGGCGGTCGGCAGTGTGAGTCCCAATGCGCGAAACAACAATAACATCGCTTGGAAAAATGTGAGTGTTTACAATGCCGATCCCAATGATCTTCCGCCACCTCAAAGTGTGTTTATTCGTGGGATAAGTGAAGATTTACCCTTTGTAAACGTACGCTTCTTGGATCGTGGTTTTGAGGAAAGGATACGCAGACCATTCTTCGATATTGGGCATGTATTGGTACGCATGGACCAACCTTTGTTCGAGCGGTTGTTGGACTATGGTTCCTTAGAAGGAGAAGGCATTGAAATCGTAGATGATGGCATGGTAAAATTGACCAATGCCGAAGCCGCATTTATGCGATTCCCACTGGAATACCGTGAAACCTTCTCGTTAACATTCCAATTCGAGTTGGAACGGGAATTGGAAAAAGGCGAAGAAGTATTGTTCGATGTGGTTCAGGAAAATTATGAGAAGCGCGAGTTTGAAGGCGGAGAACGATTCTTGATCATCTATGATCCAGAACAAAAGAAATTGGATACTGGTTCCTCTGGAGAGCAAGCTTCGTTTAGTATCGTTCCCAATCCCAATACTGGGGTTTTCGACCTGCGTTTGGATAAGGCCGGGCAAGGGACCTACGAAGTCTATGATTTCTATGGTAATGTTATTATGAGTGGGGAAACCGATGGTAGGAAACAAATTTCATTGAATCTTACCCAAAGTAAAACAGGAATTTACTTCGTTCGGGTGACCACATCAGAAATTAATATGAATAAAATTCTGGTCATAGAATAAAAGGTTGATAACAAACCGAGTTTTTGAGACCGAAAGCACCTGGGTAACTGGGTGCTTTTTTAATTAAAAAGCACATTCTACAGACCATTCTCCAAATTGGGCTAATTGATCTTCGACCCACCCTGTTGGATCTGCCACTTTAAGCACATTGGCCATACAGGAAAGAACGTCTTTAAAATTGTCTTTTGTGATTCCATCCACACATTGGGCTACTTCTTCACCATAATGGTGAATGATTTTACTTTTCATACAACTTGTCCAACTCATATCGTTAGTTTTACGATTGTACCTACTCTCATAAGAATTTTCGGCTTCCTTCTCTGGTGAAAAGAAGTTGACATATAGGATGTGCACTAGCTTCTTCTACCTTTTTGGAAAGCTAGTATGAGTTGCCGTTTATATCAATACGTAAAAACCCGTAATTGTAGAACTACTTCTGCGAAAGGATTTCTTCGTAGAAATAGTAGCTTAAAAATATGTTAACATTCTGATAATCTGAGTACTATAAAATAACAAATCCATTTCTAAACCCCCTATGGCATTCCCTTAAATTGGTACAGGATTTTTCCCCTAAATAAAACATTCAATCCCCTGTACCAAAACGGGCAGAACGACTCCCCTTTTTTAGCACCAAATTGAGGAGCTTAGAAGTCTTAAAATCAAGGGAATATATGGCTTCAGATGTCATTAGTAAAACAATGCAATTTTTAAAGGCAAAAGTGGATTCCTACAATGGGAGTGTTACCCCTGTTGTGGAAATCACGAATATTGCTACCCTTAACGATGGGGACGAATTCCTGGAGTCTTCTTCTCCCATTACATTATCCATTGTAAACATTGAGGAAGATACCGTTGCCAAAGTACCCAATGTATACCTGCCCAATACCACCCAAGCCTCAAGCGTAGAGAAATTCAACAATCCCGCTCAGAATCTTGTAATGTCCATACTGTTCACCGCCTACAGCCAAGAGCAGAGTAGCACTAAATACCAAGATGGGCTCTTAAAGTTGGAGCATGTGATCCGTTGCTTTCAGGAGCAGCATGTCTTTTATATAGATGGCACCACAGAAGTGGATCCAGCCACCGAGGACCATATAAAGATCATTCTCGATTTGGAGAGCCTAAAGCTGAGCGAACTCAATCAATTGTGGTCCATGCTCGGGAATAAGTACATGCCCTCGGTGATGTACAAATTGCGCATGATCACCATTCAGCATGAAGAGGAAGATGGTGGCAGCACTATAGAGCGCCTTCGTTTGAAATTGTGGAACAACAATCCCGATGACATCGCAGGGCAATTGGAAGAATCAGACGAAATAATCCTAAACAATCCTTAAAAATCAGATATTATGATAAGTTCAATCAAAACACCTGGGGTGTACATCCATGAGATCAACGGATTTCCCCCAAGTATCGCCCAAGTGGCAACTGCCATACCCGCCTTTGTAGGGTATACAGAAAAGGGCCCTTCCGAACCCACCAAGGTCACTTCCTTGTTGGAATACGAACAGAACTTTGGGGGCGCTCCAAAACCACAAACCGTTTCGGTAACCGAATCGGGAGATGACTTCACCTTTAGTGTGACCGAAAGCCAATTTAAAATGTACAACAGTCTGCGTTTGTTCTTCTCCAACGGAGGAGGCGAATGCTACATCGTTTCCCTTGGGAACTACGAAACGGCCACTCCGTTTTCGTCTGCAACGCCTTTTAACGACGGTATCGATTTATTGGAACGGGTAGATGAAGTAACCTTGATATTATTCCCAGATGGGGTGAATCTCGGCGCTACCAATTTGGGCTTGGTACAGAGCCATGCCTTAATGCAGTGTGCCGATCTCATGGATCGCTTTACTGTTATGGACGTGATTCAAACGCCTGGCAATAGCTTGGATCAAGATTCCTTGGAATTCCGTGATGCTGTTGGGAACCAAAACCTGAAATATGGTGCGGCTTACTATCCTTACGTACAGGCGAGTTTTACCTACAATTTCCGGTTTATGGATATTCAGGGGAACAACATCGATTTTAAAGCCAAGTATCCGGACTTGATCAACGACATTTCCAATTTCGAGACCATGCATTCTGAGGTGGACGCGTTGAATACTACCTGGACCACAGCTCCTTTAAAAGATGATAAGGACAAACCAGCCTCTCCCATTGATGATGAGGCCAAAGTAAATGGGTATGTTACCCAATGTTGGAATCTTTTAGCCCTGTTACAGGATCCGACTACATTGAGCAACGATGCTCCTTATAGCCTGCAAACATTTGTGGCCGATTTGGTGGCCAATTCGTTGAGCCCATTGGCACAGAAGTTATTCGATTTCGAAGCCCAAGTAGACAGTTTTACCGACACCACTTATACCAATGTTATGGGAGGTGCCATTGCCGATAATGATTTCGATGATGCCAGTTGGAAAGGTGGTGCTGCCGATTTCGCCGTTACGGCAGCCGGGAACCAATACGAAAACCTTTTGAGTGCCAACCCAGATCCGGGAGCCGACGACAATGTAAGCTACCCAAAGGTGGAGGCGCAACTCAATAAATTACATACGCAGATCGTAAATACGGTAGGTGCAGTGATGTCTGCTACGTTGGATTATGAACTGAAGAAAGAAAACGATCTGGTTTCACAACTACCGGTATATCCTACCATTTTAGCGGGACTTAACAACACCATGAATACGGTACCACCCAGTGGGGCGATGGTTGGGATTTACGCCAACGTAGATGCCACGCGGGGGGTTTGGAAAGCTCCAGGTAATGTGAGCGTAAATGGTATTATTGGTTTGACCGATGATATTACCGATAAGGAACAGGAAAACATGAACATCCACGAATCTGGGAAGTCCATCAATGCCATCCGTAAGTTTACAGGAAAGGGATTATTGGTTTGGGGAGTTAGAACCTTGGACGGAAACAGTAACGACTGGCGCTATATCAACGTACGTCGTCTGGCGAACATGATCGAAGAATCGGCCAAGAAAGCCTGTATGAATTTCGTGTTCGAACCCAATGTGAAACAAACCTGGGTGAATGTAAAGGGGATGATCGAAAACTACCTTACCACACTTTGGAGCGATGGTGCATTGGCAGGAGCCAAGGCTGAGGATGCCTTCTTCGTGAGTGTAGGGTTAAATGAAACCATGACCGCCGATGACATTAACAACGGAAGGTTGATCGTCAAGATTGGTTATGCACCTTCACGTCCAGCAGAATTTATCATTCTGGAGTTTACACAGACACAACAAAAATCTTAAAAACAGAACCATAAATTAAATAGTCATGGCAGATTTTCCATTACCAAAGTTCCATTTTAGAGTAGAATGGGGCGGTACACGCATAGGATTTCAAGAAGTTTCCGGTCTTAACAAAGAGCTGGAAGTACTTGAGTACAGAGAAGGATCCAGTCCGGAGTATTTCAAACATAAGATGCCCGGGATGCATAAATTGAGTAACATCACCCTAAAACGTGGGGTATTCCATAACGATAATGAATTCTACGACTGGTACAATACAGTGGCATTGAACACCGTGGAAAAGAGAGATATTACCATTTCCCTTTTAAATGAAAACCACGAACCCGCCATTGTATGGAAAGTGAAAGATTGTTTTATCGTTTCGCTGAAGTGCACAGATCTTAAAGCCGACGAGAACGCGAATGCGATCGACACGGTAGAGATCGCCAATCATGGGTTTACCATGGAACACGTGTAAGCCATGCCAGACGGAATGCCATTAAGCGGGTACCATTTTTCGGTCATCTTTGAGCTCTTACCTCAGTTTAGTATCGATACTAAATTCCAGAGTGTATCAGGCTTGAAGGCTACGATGGAAACCGAAACCCTGTCGGAAGGAGGTCAGAATATGTATAAGATCACCCTTCCGAAGCGGGTTACCCACGAAAATTTGGTGCTCAAACGAGGGCTTACCGAAGAGCTTTCTGGCCTGCGCATGTGGACCACAAAAGCACTCAATGACTTCGTGTACCATCCGGCAAACCTGGTGATATCATTGCTCAACGAAAAGCACAATCCCGTTAAGGTTTGGTATGTATCACAGGCCATTCCCATAGGATTGGAAACTTCCGGTTTTAATGCCGAAGACAACAAATTGGTTATAGAAACCTTTACCCTTAAGTACCAGCATTTTAAAGAGATACCTATTCCTTAAACCTGATATCATGCCGATAGAAATTAAAGAACTCCATATCAAGGTAAATGTTGAGGAATCAGCGAGTAACGAAGTGGTTTACAATCAGAATACCATTGTGAACCAAGAGGTGATGACAGCGGAGATCGTACAAAAATGCACACGAAAGGTGTTAGAAATCCTTAAAGAGAGACAAGAACGATGATCCAAGGTGCCTTAGGAATAATTGATAAGATGCGGATAGAAGTCTATCCCAATGACGAGTACAACGAAGCCGAAGCGATCAGTACCATTTTCGTGCAGGTAAATCCGGAGAGTTATACCATAAACCATCAGGTGGAATTTGCCGAAGGACAGGTCATGGGAGCTTCGAACAATAACTTGAAGTTCAATAAAATTTCGGGACAGGAGGTGAGTTTCGATTTTATCTTCGACAGCTCTGGGGTATTGCCTCCAGCCAAGATAGAATCGGGGAAGGTTGAAAAATTACCGTTGCTCGATAGTTTGGTAGATGTGCTAAAACCTGCCATTTCCAACCCTTTCGAGGAAGCCGCGACCGTTGAGGAAGAACTAAAGGCTTTTAAGGATCTGTTGTTGGGATACAATGGCGACACCCATGAAACGCGCTATTTGCAATTGCTTTGGGGTGGTTTTGAATTGAAATGTCGACTCAAAACCATGAACATAGAATACAAGGTGTTCCGTCGTGATGGTCGGCCCATTCGAGCCAATGCCAAATGCACGTTTTTGGGAAGTCAGTCCTACAAGGAAATGCAGGCCGAGCAGAATCAGCAATCGCCCGATGTTACTCACAAAAAAGTGGTTAATCAACAGGATCGTTTTACGCTACTCGCCGAGCAAACCTATAACCAGAATAAGTACTATATCGATGTGGCGCAAGCCAATGGACTGTTGAGTTTCCGGAAGTTGGAGACAGGACAAACCCTTTTATTTCCACCTTTAAAGTAACGTGTTATGGCGGTGATACCCTACACACCCGAATATAATACCCTGCAACTGGAAATTCTGGTGAACGGAAGCAATGATGGGCTGCACAATGTACTTAGGAGAGCCGAAGTACACTATGAGCTCAACAAGATTCCTTATGCCAAACTGCATTTCATTTCTTCCAATCCAGACATCGATCCAGAGGACAACCCTTTGCAGAGTGATGTGCTGGAAGTAAACGATGAGATCGAGATTAAGGTAAATTCTGGCGAAGATGCCGAAACCTTATTCAAGGGAATCATTTACAAAGTAGCCAAGAATGCCAATCCCAGCTCGGGTTTTGAAACCAAGGTAGATTGCAAAGACATCGCCATTAACCTAACTAGCCAAATGGAAGTGGTGGCCGATGAAAGCTTCGGCGAAAAAATGGAACGGTTCGTTCAGGAAATTGAAATGACCCATGAAGTCGACATAGGATCTTTCGGGGAGGAAATGGTAACCAAAACGCAAAACGTAACACCTTGGGATTACATCCTCAGCTATTTGGATAGCTTGGGATTCCTATCGACCATTCGGGAAGGGATCTTTACCGTATATGATAGCACGGCCGATCCGGAAGAAGCAACCTATCTGGCTAAAAATGGAGTCAATGTATTCGAATTCGAAGGCCGTCAGGAAGAAAGCGTGGCCGATGTAGAGGTTCGTTATTGGAACCCAGAGACTCAGAGTGTAGAAACGCAGGAGAGCAGCACTCAAGTAGAGAATGGTTCAGGGCGCGAGGTGATCGATATGGGGCAATCCAACTTTACACCCGAGACCCTCGGTCAAATAGCAGCAGCAGTGGCCGCCAAAAATCGCTTGGCTACGGTTCATGGAAAGGTAAAAACCTTTGGGAATTTAACCGCTAAGTACGGGGAAAATATCACTTTCGAAAAGGTAAATCCCAGCATCGATGAAACACCCTTGCTTATTCGTACGGAAAGTCATGTAATTGAAAATGGACTTTGGACCACGGAGTATGATTTTGGTTTGGAAGACAACAAATCGTTTGTGGAAAGGATCAATTCTGACACTTCCGATAACACCAACCGAACCGGCCAGAACAATAATATTCAGGGACTACTCATAGGTGTGGTAACCCAAATTGAGGAGGACCCGATGAACGAATTTAGGATTCGGGTGCGTATTCCATCCATATCTGATGCAGCCGAAGGCGTTTGGGCTCGATTGTCTTCCTTACAGGCTGGAAATGAGCGCGGGGCATTTTTCATTCCCGAAGTGGATGATGAGGTAATCTTGGGATGTTTGAACAACAATCCGGACACTCCGGTAATCCTTGGAAAGCTATACAGTAGTGCACATCCAATGCCTTTTCCTTTGGAAGCAGACAACAATATTCAAGGAATCGTCTCCAAAGAAGGTACTCAGATATTGATTAATGACGAGGATAAATCGATCGAACTCAGTACTCAGGCTGGAAACAAAATACTGATCAACGATGCCGATGATGGAATCATACTGGAAGACCAGAACGGCAATTCGATACAGATGAACAAAGACGGAATCACCATAGATAGCTCAAAGGATCTCGTGTTGAAGGCCGCTAAAGATATAACGATTGAAGGCACCATGAGTACCATTAAAGCCCAATCGATCATGGAAATTTCTGGACAACTTATAACTCTGAATTGATATGGCAATGGCCGCAAGAATGAACGATATGCATGTGTGCCCCATGGTAGATGGGACCAAACCCCATGTGGGAGGACCGGTGCTTCCGGGAGCCAACACATCGGTACAGATTGGAGGGCAATTTGCCGCTGTGGTGGGCGATTCCTGTACCTGTTCGGGACCACCAGACACGATAGCTATGGGATCGAGCACAGTGATGATTGCAGGGAAACCTGCGGCTAGAATGGGAGATTCCACAGCACATGGCGGAACGATAGTAATAGGATGCCCCACAGTAATCATTGGAGGATAAACAAAATAACATGGAACAAGAAGATTTTTTAGGCACGGGATGGAGTTTTCCACCCACATTCAACCTCAGCGAGAAGAAGGTTGTCATGGTGAGCGATGAAGAGGACATTCGTCAGAGTCTGGAGATTCTACTCTCCACGCGATTGGGAGAGCGGGTGTTGCTTTCGGAATACGGATGTGGGATCAATACCATGCCTTTTGAAAATATAACGGTGACATTTTTGACCAAAATGAAAGCCATCATCAAGAAAGCGATTTTGTTGTATGAGCCCAGAATAGACCTGGAAGAAGTGTTTTTTACCAGTCCTAGGGCGGAAGAAGGGGTAGTGCATATTCAATTGCAATATAAGATTAGGGCAACCAATTCCAGGCTCAATTTTGTATACCCATTCTATCTAAAGGAAGGTACTTACATCAAATCTTAAAAAACAACCATGTCCCATTGTGATATAGACATAGCAACCCATAAAAGAACGGCCAGTAGCCAATCTGGACGAATGCCCAATGCGTTACGTACAGACTTTGTTGCGGTCGATGAGCGCACCATCGCAGACCTGATTGTGAGCACGAATACCCTGTCTAGGCACATCAATTATTACAATAAGGATAATGTGCTGTTAGATACCTGGGATACCTTCTTTCAGTGGGAAACCACCGCCATTTTGGCCCAAATTGCCAATTTGGATATAGCGAAATACTTGTCCGATTTTCAACTCAAAAGGCGCGAACTTCTTTTTGTGCCGGTGCTTGCCGATCAACAGGAGATCATTCTTCCCTTTTTTCAAGGAATTGGTGATCAGGTGCAGGATCTTTTCAAAAAAGTTGCCCATCTGCCCAGTGATTTCGATCTCAAGGAATATCTCGTAGGCACCCAAACCCGATTGGAATTGCTCTTGGATTCCATTGAAACCGAATTGGCAGCATCTACGGATTTGCTTTACACCCTTCAGCATCATTTATTCAATAAAAACATTCAGAATTTCTTTGGATTGCTGACGCAGTGGAAAAATAAAAGCGAGGCTAAGCTTTACGATAACCTTGAGAACTATCCAGAGCATTCCCCACAGTATGCGCTATATCTGGCCTTTCTGAAATTATTCGGATTTGCCCAAGAGCATCTCAACGAATATACCCAGAGGCACCTCGATTTTTACTACCGCAAAATCCTTCGCCTCATGCCCGAAGGTGCCCGACCCGACCATGTGCACCTTTGTATAGAACCTCATAAATTGGAAAACCTCTTTCTTTTGGAAGCAGGTAGCATTTTCAAGGCAGGAAAAGACAGTGAGGGTAATGAAAAATACTATAGTTCCACAGGGGATCTGGTGGTAAACCAAGCCAAGATTGCCACAATCTATGGGGCTTCCAAGAAGAGCAATGTGTATTACTTTCAAGATAGCACAGAACGTAACGCTGCAGGTGCTAGCTGGAAACCCTTCCCACAGGAAACGGTGTTTGGTGATATCGGTTTTGCCGTGGCAAGTCCAATGTTATTTTTGAGGGGCGGAAACCGTCTTATTCAGCTCACTTTTACAAATGGAGACGATACGATTGTAGAAGTTTCTCCAACCGACTATGATTTTTATCTCAGTGGAGAAGAATCTTGGTATCAGGCAGAGGTGTACGTTATAAATGATAAAACGATACTCTCGGTACCATCTGAGGAAAAGGCAATTGTTCCTTTCGATCCCGAAATTCACGAAGGGGTTTCCCTAAATACGGAATTTCCTGTTTTGAAGATAGTTCCCAAAGACGGCGAGCTAAAGCAAAAGAGCTTTCAAAAAATAAGGATCGAAGTACTAGTGATAGGCTATAATCATTTTAAATTATTTTCAGATTCCGGTGAAATAGACCATAGTAAATCCTATCAACCTTTCGGAGCAGTTCCCAGAAACGGAAATGGGATTGTATTTTCCTGCAAAGAGTATTTTCAAAAGAAAGGGGCTTTGGGCTTATTGGTAACCCTTACCGATGCAGCAGCCCAATGGTGGGAGCAGAATACGCGGCTTTCGTTTTTGGAAAATGGAGCTTGGACAGCCGGCGATAAAGGAGAAGGCACCTATTCGTGGTACCTAATGACCAATACAATGAATGTCCCCTATGATTTTTCGGAGAACACACCCGTAACTCCAGATGACGCAACAGGATTTGCGAAAATCATACTCGATTCAGATAGTTACGAGAAGGAGGAATATATGCGCCTCTTTATAACGGCCTCGAGAACCGAAGCAACCTTGCCTTATCTGCCCACAGTAACCGAAACGCATTTTCATTATTATGCTGAAGAAACCCTACAAGCTGGTGGTAGTGCAGACGCCGATTATCAATTCTTTCATTTGTATCCCAGAGGGTACAGGGAGCTGAAAGGATCCAGTCTTCGGATATTACCCAAAATTGAAAACGAAGGGGAATTGATTATTGGAATTTCCGGGTTGCAGGGCGGAAACAGTGTAAGCCTACTCTTTCAAGTGGCAGAGGGTAGCGCTAACCCACGGCAAACACCCATTGATCTTACATGGAAATACCTTCTTGGCACGGAATGGAAAGATTTCAATTCTGAAGACTTTGGCGATGATACCAACGGGCTCACCCAATCGGGCATTATAAAATTGAATAGTCCAGAAGACTTGAAATGGGAGGAGCAAACGGAATATCCCGCAGGGATTTGGTGGATTAGGATTGAAGCCAAAGAACGTATCGATGCCATTTGCGACCTCGTTGGCATTCACACCCAAGCGCTGAAAGCAGAGCTGATCGACTTTGCCGAAGTGGGGACGCAATTCATTGAAAATACCCCTGCAAAAACCATTTCCAAACTCTTCAAAACCCGTAATGAGGTTAAGAAAATAGAACAACCCTATCCATCTTTTGGAGGTAAGTTGGAAGAGGATGATGATTTATTTTACCAACGCACCAGTGAACGCTTGCGCCATAAAGGGAGAGCCATTTCAATTTGGGATTATGAGAAACTGATTTTGGATCATTTTCCTGAGGTATTTCAAGTAAAATGTCTGAATCACCATCGTTACGATTCAGCAGAACTTTCCAATACCAGTGCGGGTTACGTTACCATTATTCCAGTGGCCAAAGGAGGCACTTTGGATGTTCCAGATTATTGGAAACCCATTGTCGATTTGGGCACTATGAAACGCATTGAGACTTTTCTGAAAGAACGCGCCACACCGCATGCTCGCATCGCTGTGAAACCACCTACCCTGGAAAAACTGGAGTTGCAGTTTAAAGTAAAGTATATCGATATCCCAGGTGCGGACACCAATTTATACAAGCAACAGTTGCAAGACGTGATCAATAACTTTTTGAGCCCTTGGGCTTTTAATGATGAGGTGGTCGCCGATTTTCAGGAAGAAATTGAAAAATCGAGATTGATTCAATTGATCGAACACCAAAGCTTTGTGGATTACCTCACTGACTTCAAGGTAAATCATATCATTTTGAAGGAAACTTCAGATGAAGTCAAACTGCAGATGAACGATGTAGAGGAGATCATTCCCAAGACCGCTTATAGCCTTTTTGTCCCGCATACCCATAAAATAGATACCCTAACTGAAGATTGCTGCTCATGAAAACGGAATACTACATAGATAAAACCCGCAGCTTGACCCAATCTCAGGATTATGAGTTCCTGAGATCGGAAGGACAGCAGTATATCGAGTCGTTGGCCCATAAATTATGGACCGATTACAATGCCCACGATCCTGGGATTACGATTCTGGAGGCACTTTGCTATGTGATTACAGAATTGGGGTATCGAACCAATTTTGCCATCGAAGATTTGTTGACCCATCCCGATGGGACCATCCAGAACGACGCTTTCTTCACAGCACGTGAAATCTTGACCAATGCGCCGTTAACCGTTTTGGACTATCGCAAAGTCCTTATGGACATAGAGGGAATTAATAACGCTTGGTTCATTTACAGCAATGGACAAAAGGATGCCTTGGGTTATGAACAGCCACTGGAAAATGAGATACCCATTTATATCAACCCCAAAGAAGACAAGCTGAGCCTGGTAGATTTGGATAAGTTTGGAAACAAACTGAAACGGTTGCCCTTACGTGGACTCAATCAGATTTTGGTAGAATTGAGTGAAGACATTACGCTCGGAGAGCTTAATGAAGTGGCCTTGGATCATTCTTGGTTCGATGGGGATCGATTCGTGGAGGTGGCCGTAACCTTGGAATTCGATTCGTGGAACCATCCCAAATCGGATCTACTGCGGTTGATGAACAAACCAACCAAGTTCAAATTTAAGGAGATCGAAGAACTGGACGATGCGATCAAAATTACACTTCAACGACAAATAAAACCTACCGATACCCTAACCCTTTATTTCACTCCTCGGGATCCTGACGAATTGCAGCGGGTAAAAGATTATTACAATGTAGAAAAACCCATTGCCTATGCTATTAACCTTCTAGCCGAAAAGAAGAAAAAGGTCACGGAGATTTTTGCCAGTGTAAACCATGTGCTTCACGAAAATAGAAATCTAACCGAAGATTGGTTGTGCGTTGAAACCATTTGTGAAGTAGAGATTGGCATCTGTGCCGATATCGATCTGAGCAATGAAGTGGATGCTGAAGAGATGATGGCTCAAATACAGCAAACCATCGATGAAATATTAACCCCACCCATTCCATTTTACACCCTAAATCAAATGCTGGATATGGGGAAGGATCCGCGGGATATTTTTAGTGGACCCTCACTGCAGCATGGATTTTTGTTGGATGAAGATGTGCAAAATGCACAATTGCCCGATTGTATCCATGCATCAGACATCATTGCGGCCCTCATGGACCTTCCCGGCGTTAAAGCAGTGAACAATCTATTAATGACGGCTTATGACAAAGATGGTAATGCGATAGAAACCGCCAAAAACCAACCGTGGTGCCTTGATTTGGACGGACAGAAGAAACCAATTTTTGCCTATGATAAGTCCAAATTGCTATTGTTCCGCGATGGCATTCCTTTTCTGATTCCCGAAAAAGGAGGCTTGGAATTGAGTCAGGGCGTATTCTATTTAAAGACGCAGAATAATACACTAAAACTGAAGGATCCAGAAAATGATTTTGCCATTCCAAAAGGGCGCTATTATAATCTGGAGGAATACCATAGTGTGCAGAACGACTTCCCGGTAACCTACGGAATAGGAGTGGGACAACTTTTGGAAACCAGCCCAGCACTGCGCAAAGCGCAAGCCAAGCAGTTAAAGGCTTATTTACAACATTTCGATCAGTTGCTCGGGGATTATTTCCGCCAATTGTATCGCGCCAAGGATCTATTCGACCTTAAAACCATCCAGAAAACCTATTTCCCCAAATATATTGAGACCATTCCTGGGATTGATGAAGAATTCTTTGCCGATGAAGCCTACGGGGCACTGTTTCAGACCACGCTTATAAACGGAGCAGAGGACGATGACCGATCCCTCTATGAAAACGATCCCAAGTTTTACGATCGTCGTAACCGGTTCCTGGATCATGTTATGGCGCGTTTTGGGGAGTCTTTTAATGATTATGTATTCATGAGTTATGCCATGCAGGAAAATGCCAATGGTATCGCAGAGCTTACCTTTCAGGATCAGGAATTGATCGAAGACAAACAGCGCTTTCTTTCCCAATATCCCAAGCTTAGTTATGCTAGGGGATTGGGGATGAACTATTGCCAAGCCCTTTCAGCAGCACCCGAATACCCATGGCAATTTGCCAAAAGAGGCGGATATGAAAAACGAGTGGCCGCCTTACTGGGGATTAACTCCATTGTGCTTCAGGACATCGTAGATGACGATCCAAAAAATAACTGGAGCTATGAAACCGATATAGGAACACTGGAATTTCAATTATTGAATACCGTTCCCCTTTCGCAGGCTGAGCGCTGGGAATTGGCCCATCAGCTCATGCATACCATAAGCGCCTATCGAATCGATACCTTTTCAAAGAGCTATATCTATTTCGTCAATAAAGCGCACAAGAAAATTGCCAAGTTCAAGCAAGAGTTCGATAGTGAAAAGGAAGCCCAGGAGTTCATCCCTAGGTTATATCAGGCGTTGAATTCGTACTTGGAAAACTTCTATTGCATGGAGCATATTTTGTTGCGCCCCTTAGTAGAAGACGATCTCACAGACGACGACCTTCTTACCGTATGCCTTAACGACGATTGTTTTTCTGAAGATCACAACGACCCCTATTCCTTTAAAGCCACGATGGTGATGCCCGGCTGGTTAGCCCGTTTCAGAAACCGGTATTTCCGGGAGTATGCAGAGCGCATCATACGACAAGAAGCTCCTGCCCATACCATGATCAAGGTTTGCTGGGTAGGCAGGGAGGATATGATTGCCTTTCAGGAGGTATACAGAAAATGGATACTCGTATATCAGAAATTGAAAGCAAAGTATTGTGGAGGCACTTTGAGCACCACATTAAAAAAACATTACAACAAAGCGTTGTCCGATCTCGTAGCACAGATGAAAGAGTTGAATACCATTTTCGATGAAGGCACGCTCTACGATTGTCAAGAAAGCGAATTAGACAACCCCATCATATTAAATAACAGTTCTTTAGGAACCCTACAAAATATTGAGTCATGATACTAATAAATGATAGTTATCCCGTTTTTGAAGCAGATCAGGTACTCAGTCAAAAACACTTAAACCGATTGATCAGTTACCTCGAGGAGCAGGACAGGGCTTCCCGCACCCAATTATTGGGGATGGGCGTGGTATGCGGGTTGGAAATCAGCAAACCCAGTGTTACCACTGTCGCCATTTGCTGTGGAACCGGAATTACTTCTTTGGGATATTTAGTTCCTCTAGAAGATTCCAACTACACACATTTCAAGGAAACCACCATTTCGGAAAACTTCCTGAATCCAGATATAACCGAACACCCCTATCTGGAAAACCTGTATCAGTACACAAGCATGTACCACCCTTTCGAAAACTGTTTGGAATTATTGGAAGGCGATGCCGAGGATGAAGACAAGCAGCTATTGACAGAAGCGGTGTTGGACAACAAGGTGGTGATGTTACTCGTGGAAGCGCTGCTCATCGATCAGAAAAACTGTGTGGCCATGGATTGTGCCGACAAAGGCAAGCGATTGGAATTTAAGATCCGGCCGCTATTGATCGATGCAGATCGATTGGAGGAAGCCGAATTCGATTTGGAAATCTGCAATCGTATATACTTCAATAACCTACGCCTTCCTAGGTATAGCGTGCCAAGGGATACGCTTATCACCACAGAGGATGTGCTGGATGCTTACAACACATTAATCACCAATGCCAAGGGGCAATTAAACGATGCCGTTCAGCAAGTTCATGATCATTATTCCGATGCCTTCAGTTCGTTGGACAATTACATTTTTCTGAACAATGTAGAAGGCCGTATTAATACCGTACATACACAGACCCAAAACGGGATATACCTGCAATACGTTTGGGACTGGATGAACGATTTGGTAGCTACGTACAATGAAATAGCACAATTTCACGCCTGCAATCCAAGTGTATGCTGTCCGGATAAATCGAAGTTTCCTTTCCATGTTTTACTGGGATCGGCCGAATTTAATACAGCAGCCATCCTACCAGGAAACGACTTGCACAAATTCCGAACCCCATTTATCAAGACGGGAATCTTGGCTGCTCAAGAGAAAGACCAAAGAGAAACCTTGGAAGGACTATTGGAAAAATTGATCCGCTTGGTTGCCACGTTCGATCTAAACTTGGAAATCATTCAAACACAGGGCATCAAGATCACACCTTCCTGTATAGGGAAAGTTCCTTTGTCCGATCGAGCCATTCCGTATTACTATTCAGAAATACCAGAATTAAACCGGGCTTGGTCGCCAGAACGCACCTTAAAAGGACTCAATCAAAATATTCTAAGCTATCATTCGGGAGAGTACAATGCAGGAGATCTTACCGTTAGCGATTCACTTCGGTATGATTTGGAGCCCTATAATTTCTTTAGGGTCGAAGGGCATGTAGGAATGAACTATTCTGAAGCCTTGACCGAAATCGTAGCCCAACAGGAAGCCAATCGACTACCGTTTAAAGTGATTGGTCTGAATGCCGTAGACTTGGCAGACAATACCATCGATATTTCCAATCAGACCGAAATCTGGGATGATATGGAGCTGGATTACGATTTGGCCAAGGAAAAGGTGTACAACATCACCGAATATGTGATAGGATGGATCAAGGACAATAGCGATGAGATTCAGCAGCATTATGCGGCTATGACCGATCAAACCATCACCAATTTAGAGGGAATCTTGGTAGAAACCCGCAACCTATTGCCTGAAGACTTGGCCGATTTCCTTCCTAATTATGAAGCCTTCTATGAAGTATTCGAAAACCTGAACGACCTGTTCCTGTTCCACAGATGGTGTATAAAAATAAGTCCACAGGATATCGATGAGCATGCCATTATCGAAGATTTGGTAGACCATCTGGATGAGATTAATAACCTGTTTTTGGAAGATCCCTTTACCATCATACACGAAGAAGCCAATCGCCGATGGGAAAATTCCTTTAAAGAGACCTTCCTTTCTACTTTCTTGGAAAAGCATCCTGGGATATCCCATGAAGCGGGCGTTCCCAAAGGTGGAACCCTGATTTTGGTGTATGCAGATAGCAGTGTCTTCCAAACCGATTTTGTTATTATCGGACAAGTAGCGCTTGTACAACGCATTCAGAATTATACCCGCCTATTCGGTTTTAGCGATGCCCAGAAAGAGGATATACGTAGTAGGAATGTGGTTCGAAAGCGAGCGAAGCTAAAAGGGCGTAAACCTTTAGAGGAAACTAGCGATGAGTGCGCTCAAAGAGAAGCGGCCGTGAAGGTAAAAGTAATGGAAGCAGCACGTAAGGATTTGCAAGGACTTCCATTGGCTACGCAGAAATTGGTAGAGGAAAGGATGTCGAGGGCTTTCGATTCGAGACGGGTCACCAAGCGTCCCACCGCCCGAGTTCCCGGCGAGGTAGTCATTGTAGGTGCAGGCCGAAATCCTAGCCGAAACATACCCGAAAGGGTCATTATTGCAGATTTCTATCTACCCTATATCTGTTGCTCGAATGGGAATAACATCAACATTGTTTTGGGGAATCAACCCGAGCCCATTGTGGCCGATTTCGAGGGTGCCGATTTCGACGGAAACGACTTTTTTACAAATGATCAATAACCTTAAAAAATAAAGCCATGTCAACAAGACCTATAGTAGAAGCAGCCATTGCTGCCATAGAAGACAACGGGAACAACACCGCTGTCGAAGTACGCGATGTGCTTACCAAATTGTTGGATTACACCGAAAATGATGAAATCACCACCCCACCACCATTGTTGCCTTTTGCCTTTGCAACCACAGGCCCCATAGATGATGGTAGAACGGGAGCTACATTGCAATATTCATTTCGCGGATTTGAAGGAATGTACGCCAACTTCACCTTCCAAATTAATATCGTTGATACCTCCAAGCAGAATATTTTTACGTTCGAATTTCTGGAGAGTCATGGAGAAGAGCTTCTAGGAATATTAGAAGCTATTTTGCCAACCGATAACATGCGTTTTGCCATGCCTATTCAGGTAACGACTGAAGTTGATGGCGGCACTAGGGAGTTCAGCTTTGTCATTCCCGTTAATATCGCTTTTGGAGAAGATGAGATAACCGATGGCGGCACCACCAGAACAATTCGTGGCGTACGGTTTGATATGGATTGGCCCTCGGGTGAAGGGGAATTCCCCATTTCCAATTCGGTTGTATATACATCGGTAAGCTTCCATTCGGATGAAAGAATTATAGATATAGATCAGTAACGGTTTATACAGAGAATGCACCTTATTGAAAAAAATCATATCGAAATATCTTGTTCCGAAGAATCCTTTGCTCATACTATAAAAGAAGAGCTGGGGAGTATTTTCGAGCACGAATTGTATCCAAAACTAGAAACGTTGTTGGATCGCTACGATGTGGTTGATAGGGTGTGGAAAATTGAACAATTATCGGTGGATATTCCTTCCATTTCAATGCAACACTGGAAACGGGAATTGGTAGACAATGTTCTTTATCAGATAGAGGAATTTTTGAAACAACATACCGAATCCTTAAAGGAGGAAGATGGTGTTGTTCCTAAATTCAAACTCGGGATTTCCAGACAAATCTCCCTCCAGGAAATCCTAGTGCATTATTTGAAAAACGGAACCATTCCTGCCAATTCCCAATTGAGCTCGCCGGATAAATTGTTTGAAGAGGTCGAAATGAATAAGGAGCTATGGGAACGGTTAAAGCTTGAATTGGGAGATGATGCACCAGCATTGCTACGATGGAGTTTGAATGTGCCTAATTCTTTTAAGGTGAAAGCCCTAGAATACATGGGATGGAAGCAAGATTGGGAACGCATCAAACAAATCCTTCAATCCAACTCAGATGTAGGTAATGCGCTCGTAAAGAGGGCGGAAAGTAGTGGCTTTGGAACCTACCTTTTTTGGACAGCCTTGTTCCAGCAAGGAAATGATCCTAGGCTTAAGGTCACGGCTATCGAAAAAATACTAGACCACGCATCCGATTACTTTCAGCTATCCGGTGAAAATTTGAGGATTGTTCTAAGGAATTGGAAAGAAAAGGAAGAGGATTTTGCACTGCCCTATCTTGCGAAAACAATATCGTATCTTAAAGACTATCTTTCTGAAAATGAATGGAAAAAGTCGGAATCACCAGAGAAGGCACCCCCAAAGAATGAGATAGAGGATATTTTGGAGGCTTTACAAGATAATCGGGAAGTAGTTGGAAAAAAATCCATGGATCAAGGACATTACATACAAAACGCGGGATTGGTCATATTGCATCCATTCCTGGTGCCTTTGTTTCAAAAATTGGGCTATTTGGAGGAAACCCGTTGGGAAAGTGTAATGCTTCAACACCGCGCTGTGCTGATAACGCACTACTTAACCTATTCAGAAAACGAGATTTTCGAAAGTGAGTTGTTGTTCAATAAAATCCTGTGTGGGGTAAAACCAACCGATACTGTTTTAACAGAATGGGAGATTACAGAAGCTGAGAAAGAACAATGTGAGAGCCTGTTAGAGGCTGTGATCGAGCATTGGAAAATTTTGAAGGATACTTCGGTTCCCACGCTCCAAGAAACATTTTTGCAACGTCATGGGAAGTTATTGGAATACCAAGAAAACAAATACGAACTCACGGTAGAGCAAAAGGGACTGGACATACTATTAGATCAATTGCCTTGGGGGATTGGAACGGTAAAAACCCCTTGGATGGAACATTTTTTATCCTGCTATTGGAACTAAAATTTTGAAGGCATGAATGAAGGAATGGTACAGAAAAAAGAAGCACAAGCTACTTCGAAAACAAAAACGAAGAAAGGATCTCCTTTTTTTGGGGGAGTTGTCTTACAACGAAAACTGTCTATAGGATCTGCAGATGACGCCTATGAGAAAGAGGCCGATCAAGTGGCTGATAAGGTAGTACAGATGAAACCCGCGGAAATGGGATCGCCACCTCAAATTGGAGCACTCATTCAACGACAATGCGCAGATTGTGAAGAAGAATCCATTCAGCAAAAGGGTGCTGGTTCCGAAGGCGGAACAGCCTCACAAGCGCTCACCCAGCAAATTAATAATACAAGAGGGAATGGCCATAAAATGGACAGTTCGACCCTTGATTTTATGGAAAACCGCTTTGGATCCGATTTTTCCAATGTTTCCATCCATACTGGTTCCAATGCCATACAAATGAATAGGGAATTAAATGCACATGCCTTTACCGTTGGGAATGATATTTATTTTAATCAAGGAAAATACAATCCAGGATCAGAATCGGGGAAACATCTGTTGGCTCATGAACTCACCCATACCATACAACAAGGACATGGAAAGAATCTAAGGAGAAGTATGGTATCTCCAACACAGGCCAATGGTGGAACCGTATCGGAAGAAGAAATACAAATGAAATCGGCGGGGCTTCAAATACAAAGAATGCAGCCTCGGAATCAGTCTGGAGGTGCCGACCATATCGCGGGTAATGTAGCACCATGGAAGAAACAAGGATTTACAGATCCTCGGGGCGACAAGCATTGGGCGTATACAGATGCGGGCACTGGGGTGGTTGCCTGGACTGCTATTAATTACTCATCAGATGATTTGCGCTTTTGGTGCCATGGGCATACCCTAAGAACCTATAGAAATTGGTTTTACTCGGTGTACTCGGGATCGGAAATGCAAAAAGCCGTTAACGATGAGTACAATGCTGTTGCCGAGGCCGATGTGCGATCGGGCGACATTGCGGTATGGACACCCTCTTACGGGCATTCCTGTATCATCGAAGATCCTACGCATAATGGCAATGCCTTGGATGATGCGTCTACGACCGTTTCAACTAAAAATGGCCGGGAAGCCTTGAAAAATGCGACACTATCTGCCACCAAACACAAATACAGAAGCCTCAGGGGCAGTGTAGGGTATTACAGACATAAATAAAGGATTATGGAAGGACAAGCGATGTACTTACAAAAGAAAACACCTGTAAATACCATCGGGAAAAAGAAGAACTCTTTTTTCGGGGGTACTAGGCTTCAAAAAAAGTTAACCATTGTATCCACGAATGATGCTTATGAGGTTGAGGCAGATCGTGTGGCCGATCAGGTGGTGGGCATGAGCGATGGCCAAATCAATTCTGGAAGCCAAGGTTCCTTGGTGCAACGTAAGTGTGCAGCGTGTGAAGAAGAAGGGGTTCAGAAAAAATCCATTGGCGATTCCATAACCCCTTTGGTTCAAAGAAGAGGGGAAGCGTCTGGACAAGGAGAAACCTCGCAGGCTTTAACACAGCAAATAAATTCCAGCAAAGGATCCGGAAACAAGATGGATAAAGGGACCCAAAGTTTTATGGAGAGTCGATTTGGGGCCGATTTTTCCCAAGTTCGTGTTCATACCGGATCGGAAGCCGTACAAATGAGTAAGGACTTAAATGCAAAGGCATTTACAGTAGGGAACGACGTGTATTTTAACCAAGGACAGTATAATCCCAACAGCTCAGAAGGAAAGCACTTATTAGCACATGAATTGACCCATACCCTTCAGCAAGGTGGGGTTCAGAAAAAGAGCATTCAACGAAGTTGTCATGATGGAAATTGCGAAAGTTGTACTGGAGGGATTAAGGATTTTTGGGTGACCTTCTACTTTAGGATACGAGCTACCCGTTCGATCATGTCGAAAATTCGAACTATGATCAACGAAGCCAAAACCATATTGGCCAACTGTTGTTTGAGGTTGAAAGCAGATTTTAATTGGACACTTCGAGGCGGCGATAGAGATGTA
>JAHQVM010000014.1 GCA_019634365.1 Flavobacteriaceae bacterium
CCATACGCTCGTTCTGAACCCTAAGCATATTGGCCACATCACACCAATTCAAGGCGTTTTGTAGATTGGTCTCTACGCCCACACCCAGTTTCTCTATATGTTTGGGGATTAACGTCTTGGGGCCACAAACTTTCACTTCGGCGCCCAACTTTTGGAGTGCAAAAATATTACTAAGTGCAACCCTAGAATGTAATATGTCTCCTACTATGACTACTTTCTTTCCCGCTACATCGGCCAATCGCTCCCGGATCGAATAACAATCCAACAAGGCTTGAGTAGGATGTTCGTGGGCACCATCGCCAGCATTTACGATACTGGCATCGATGTGCTTGGAAAGGAATACTCCAGCGCCTGGATTGGGATGGCGCATTACCACCATGTCCACTTTCATGGAAAGAATATTGTTGACTGTATCAATAAGGGTTTCCCCTTTTTTCACGGATGAAGATGCCGCCGAAAAATTAATGACATCTGCCGAAAGCCTCTTCTCAGCCAACTCAAACGACAATCGGGTTCGCGTACTGTTTTCGAAAAACAAGTTGGCAATGGTAATGTCTCGAAGGGAAGGCACTTTTTTGATAGGACGGTTGATCACTTCTTTAAAATGATCTGCCGTTTCGAAAATGAGTTGGATGTCACCTTCGGTGATGTATTTAATGCCCAGTAAGTGATTTACACTTAATTCCTTCATTCAATAGTTATTTATTTACTAGATACACTGCGTCTTCACCTTCGTTCTCTACCCAGCATACTTTTACTTTTTCATCATTGATGGCGTCTACCTGTCGGCCGCGATAATCGGGCTGAATGGGCAGGTGTCTGCTAAACCTGCGATCAATGAGTGTTAGTAATTCTATTTCTAAGGGTCTCCCAAATGATTGAATGGCCGTGAGTGCTGACCGAATGCTTCGCCCTGTGTAGAGCACGTCATCTATAAAGACCACTTTCTTATCTTCTACAATGAAATCGATCTTGGTGGTATTGGCTTCCAAGGTTTTCTCTCCCCTTCTAAAATCATCACGGTAAAAAGTGATGTCCAAATATCCCATCTGTATGTTCTTGATCTTGTATTCCCCTTCCAATAGGCTCTTTAGGCGCTCGGCCAAAAAGATTCCGCGGGGTTGGATGCCCACTAGTACCGTATTTTCGAACGTATCGTGATTTTCGATCAATTGACAAGCCAAACGATGAAGTGCTATGTTCACTTCGGTTGCGTTGAGTAACACTTTTTGGCTCATAGAAGTTGTCTGAATAATGATTCAGGATGCAAATTTAAGACATTATACGGTTTTTATGTGCTTTTCCAAGGATTTTTGACAATTCTGGTGATCCATCAGAACTTTCAATAATAGCATAACTTCCATCCCAGCCCACAGTAATTCTAAAAAGAAAGAGGTTGCCGGCAAAGCCAACAACCCCTTAATTGCATAAGTAGAATGAAATCGTTTTTACTCTTTTACGAGTACTTTATTGTATACATGGGTATCTCCTTCAAAAGCAACCTTCATGATATACATTCCAGCAGTTAGTGAAGTAACATCAATGTTTTCATTGGATACCTCTTGTAAATTCTTGATTAATTTACCATCCATGCTATACAGCTTCAATTCTGCAATGGTTGCATTTTCAGGATGGGAAATCGAGATTAAACCCTGTGATGGATTAGGATAAAGACGCACCAGATTGTTAATGCCCTCAACGTCATTTACATCAAGAGCCTCGCAATCATCCATTAAAAGGGTAAGTGCATTATTCACATTTAAGCGTCCTCCCGTAGTCGTAATCCCTTTTAAGGATTCATTGGGATCAACCCCTTGGAAAATGTAGTCACGCACACGACGCGCAGCTTCCGCAGGATCTGAAATCGCCAAATCGGCAAAGTTCTGACAAGGTGCTGAGTACAGCAATGCAATAGTTCCTGTTACATGGGGAGTCGCCCCTGAGGTTCCACCAAATCCACTGTACGAATTTCCTAGTGCCGTATTAAATGCACCTTCTCCGGGAGCTCCCAGATCAATGGTTTCTGCACCATAACCTGCAAAGAATACCTTCACGTCATTAATATTGGTATTGGTAACACTAATCATATACTCACTTGGGCATGCGGTTGGCAAATCCCCTATGATATCAACATCTTGATTGTCGTTTATAGTGGCACCACAACTTAGGATTCCATTTTCACCAAGGGTATCATAAAGCGCACACCATAAGGGCGCGTCGTCAGGATTACCGAAATCCACTCCCCAAGAGGCATTGGTGGATACTACGAAGGCACCTTCTTCGCCATTGGTTGAATTATAAAGCATTCTGGCTTCCAAGGCGTAACTATAGGCTTCAATGACAGCAGCTTCATTGGTATTAAAATCATTTTTAATGACCATTACTTTTACGTCCCAATTCACACCACTCACGCCAATTTCATTATTTCCTTTGGCACCCACTATACCCGCTACTGGGGTTCCATGACCACCACCGGCAATATTGTCATCATCGGTAACGATACTCCAACCTAGGTAATCGTCTATATAATTGTTGTTGTCATCATCGATATCATTATCTGGGATTTCGGCTAGGTTCACCCAAAGATTATTTCCGAAATCTTCATGATTCAAATCGATCCCGTCGTCCAATACCGCAGCCACAATGCTGTCACCGTTCATGGTCACTCCTCCTGTTGTGATATCCCAGGCTTCATCGGCATCGATATCTTTATCATCATCCTGAAAGTATTGCCACTGGCTACTGTACAGTGGATCATTAGGGACGACGCGGCTCTTTACAATATGATTCTTTTGGGCAATCAATACATTTCTGTTGGCTTGGAATGCATGTACTGCTTCGGATTCGCTCATGGAGGAAGGGGTTAATTGCAAACGCCAAATATTCATAGGGCGCGAAACCAAAGTTGCATTAGAAATTTGAACAACAGACATTTCTTGCGATAATATATCTGCAGTTACATCTTGGTCAAGTTTAACCAATACCTCATGGCGCACATAATTGGGTTCCTGCGCATAAGCATATAGGGTAACGAAAAACAAAACGAGTATAAACGACTTTTTCATGATGTTAGTTTCTGAGGGTTACATTTCTATTTAACTGAGCTTCTTTTACCAAATCGGATTGTTTTAATAGTTCCACAAGCTCGGTGTTTTTGATTTTTTCTGAATCGAAGGTGAAAAGGAAAATTTGCATGGGCCTACTTAATACCTTTTCCTTTTTAAGATTGTACGTTTCATGCTGTTCCTCCAAGGATCCTACAGCATCACTGTCGTGTAATTGAACAATCACCGTATTTTTTTCACTGTTCTGGACAGAATCATTGCTTTTGCATGAGATAAACACAGCCATTACAAGCAATACAGTCCAACTGTAAATAGTACTTTTTTTCATATTTGATATGAAAGTACTAAGTCTTAGGGAGAAAAAGGGATGTTATTAGTAAATAATGAGAAAAAAAAGCCCCTCCGAAAACGGAAGGGCTTTTATATTTCCAAAAGAAAAGGCTACTTATTTCTTCCCGTCCATTTTGTCTTTCAATTCTTGAAGCTTAGCATTCGCATCACCAAGGGTTGGTTTTGCTTCATCTGCCTGTTGCTTCGCGCGCTTGGCCGCTTGCTTAACAATCTTAGCTTCTTCTTCCTTGTGAATGGTCATGTGAGAAGCAACCACTTTCTTGAATTCTTTGTTGAATTCAATAATTTGGAATTCTGCTTCTTCCCCTTTCTTAAGGTCGCTTCCGTCTTCTTTTTCCAAGTGACGCTTAGGTACAAATGCACTGATGTCATCGTTGAAGTTGATCACCGCTCCTTTGTCTACGATCTCATCGATGGTAGCTGTGTGCTTAGATCCAACTGCAAACTCTTCAGAGTATTTATCCCATGGATTTTCAGTAGTTTGTTTGTGACCCAAACTCAATTTGCGTCCTTCCACATCCAATTCCAATACGATAACCTCCAAGGTATCACCAATATTGGTGAATTCGCTTGGGTGCTTCACTTTTTTAGTCCAAGAAAGGTCACTAATATAGATAAGACCGTCGATTCCTTCTTCCAACTCTACGAATACACCGAAGTTAGTGAAGTTACGAACGATTCCTTCGTGCTTAGAACCTACTGGGTATTTCTTGGTGATATCGGTCCATGGGTCTGGAGTCAATTGCTTGATACCCAAACTCATTTTGCGCTCTTCACGATCCAAGGTTAGGATTTGAGCATCTACTTCATCACCTACGTTTACGAAGTCCTGTGCACTTCTAAGGTGCGTAGACCAAGACATTTCGCTAACGTGGATCAATCCTTCTACTCCTTCTGCAACTTCGATAAAGGCACCGTAATCGGCAATTACCACTACTTTACCTTTTACTTGGTCTCCTACTTTAAGCTCATCACCCAAAGCTTCCCATGGGTGTGGGTTCAATTGCTTAAGACCTAATTGGATTCTTGTCTTGTCCTCATCGAAATCAAGGATTACAACGTTCAATTTCTGATCCAACTCCACGATTTCGTTCGGGTGGTTGATTCTAGACCAAGAAAGGTCTGTAATGTGGATCAATCCGTCTACACCTCCAAGGTCTACGAATACTCCGTAAGATGTGATGTTCTTCACAACTCCTTCTAGTACTTGACCTTTCTCCAATTGTCCGATGATTTCTTTCTTCTGCTCTTCGATATCGGCTTCGATCAACGCTTTGTGGGAAACCACAACGTTTTTGAATTCGTGGTTGATTTTCACCACTTTGAATTCCATCGTTTTACCTACATAGATATCGTAATCGCGGATAGGCTTCACATCTATTTGAGATCCTGGTAAGAATGCTTCGATTCCGAAAACATCTACGATCATACCTCCTTTGGTACGACACTTTACAAATCCGTTAACTACAGTACCTTCGTCGTGCGCCGCATTTACGCGATCCCAAGCTTTGATGGTACGAGCCTTGCGGTGGGAAAGGATCAATTGACCTGTAGCGTCTTCACGCACGTCGATCAAAACTTCTACCTTGTCTCCAACCTTAAGGTCTGGATTGTAACGGAACTCGTTCAAGGAAATTACCCCTTCACTTTTCGCGTTGATGTCGATAATGGCATCGCGATCGGTAATGTGGATTACTTCTCCTTCTACCACTTCGTCATCCAAAGTGTCTACGAAATTCTCTGCTACCAGTTTTTCGAATTCTTCCAATTGCTCCCCGGCTACAGGGTCGATCCCCTCTTCGTAATTGTGCCAGTTAAAGTCTTCTAGGAATTTTTCAGGATTGCTTTCTTTTAAAGATACTTCCTGAGTGGGTTGCTCCACTACTGCTTTTTCTTCAACAGCAGCTTCTGCTTTTTCAACCGCCTTAGCTTTAGCAGCGGTGGTTTTTGTTTCTTCAGCCATAATGCTTCTGAATGTTTTTTGGTTGATTATTAGTAATTGAAGTTCAACCAAAAACGGTTTTTGTATTCTGTGTTCTTTCTACAAGTTGAAGCGGTGTTCCCACAGAAGGGTTTTTCTTGTTTTGTCTTTTTCCTTTTACTTATAATAGATAATACCGCTAAAAGGGCTGCAAAATTAGTGTTTCTATTTTGATTTTCAAAGGAATAATAGCCAATATCACCTCCTACTCCCTAATAGGCCCAAAATTGTTAAACTTTGTTAAAATAGTACCTTGCATAACAAAGTAGTGTAACATTCCCTATATACCTGTCGTCTATAAAGTGTACATCAATCAAAACATTTAATTAATCATCGCTTCGGCGATCAATCAAAAAACGAACAGATCATGAGAACATTAGACAGCAACACCTTGACAGAAAAGCCAAAAGAATCATTTGGATTTACATGGAACAGCAAAAGACGTTATAGATAATAGTATCTAAAGACCTTAATCAATCACCCCTCCTGCAACAGGTGCTTCGGAGGGCATAAAAAACGAACGACATGAACTTTACACAGAACATTCACAGAGTTATGAAAAGGCGGTCGCAACGCAGGGATCTCTTCTTATTAAAGACGAATGACTGTGTTTACCGAACAGAGGAGTGGCACGAAATAAACAAATCTTTTATCATATAGTTTTCGCAGTGTTTATTTAGAGTTAGCCAACGAAAGCCGTCCCATTGGGACGGCTTTTTTCTTGCTTATGACTTAAATTTTAACTAATCCATCAGCATTGCTTCCAAACGTTATCCGCCTTACAATACAATTCATCATAAGAAATTCCTCTGGTGTTCTTATAAAACAACCCCTATCATAGTAAACCATGACAGGGGTGCACATTTAATTACTAAATGCCATTTAATAATTTTGAATCATTCAAATATAAATTCGTATTTCCAGAATTGTATGCGAAAAGTAATAAGTGGGTCAAATTTGATTTAAACGGATGAAAATGGGGAATAAGTGGTAAATAGAAGTAGATCGAATGCCTAAATGCGGCCCGCGATACGATCCTTGGCCAGTTGAAGCAAGATATGGAATTGATCCTCCAGATTGGTTTCACTATTGTCGATAACAATGGCATCTTTGGCTTTCATAAGCGGAGAGTCCTCCCTAGTAGAATCGATATGGTCCCTTTCTGTTACATTTTCCAGAACTTCTTCATAGGATATATCATGTCCTCTACCCAATAATTCTTCATAACGCCTACGTGCACGAACCTCGACTGAAGCAGTCATAAAAACTTTGAATTCGGCATTGGGAAAAACTACCGTCCCAATATCGCGCCCATCCATTACAATCCCTTGCCCATCGCGCATGGCACGCTGTTGCTCGACCAATTTGCTTCGAACCTCAGATATGGTCGCTACAGGACTCACGTATTCTGAAACCTCGAGCGTACGAATCTTATTTTCCACATTTTCCCCATTTAAGAATATTTCTGCCTTCCCTTCCTGGTTCTTTTCAAAATGCAAGGTGATTGCAGGTAATAAATCAATCAATTTTTCCTCATTCA
>JAHQVM010000015.1 GCA_019634365.1 Flavobacteriaceae bacterium
AAAGGGGTTTCCGTAGAAGAGCCAACGTGATCGTCACCTCTTTCCTCATACTGTTCTTCCAAAGCCTGCTCTAGTTTCATTGCTGTTTCTTCAAGGATGCAAAGATATACATTAAAGTACTATTTAACATCTGGAATACATACTTTGACAACATAAATTATTGTTAAGGAAATAGCTGTTTTACTTTTATAATGCCCAAACCTACAATAGTTTATGGTGAGATTAGTCGCAGCAACCCTTATTTTGGCTTTTTATAGTCAGGTGACCTTTTCCCAGATATCGCCCGATTGTGGCGGTGCTATCCCTATTTGTAATAATACGCCTATCAATGGAGGATCCAACGGTTATGGTGTTGATGACTTTAATGGCGCGGCTTCGAGTGGTTGTTTGGAACAAACAACTACGGGTTCTATAGAATCTAATTCAGTATGGTATCGATTCAGGACTATGGCTGCAGGTGAATTGGGCTTTAATATTGGACATAGTAGTAATGAGGACTGGGATTTTGCCCTTTACCGAGCAAGTGATTGCAACAATTTAGGAGACCCCATTCGCTGTAACTTCTTTGACAACAGTGAAAACAAATCGTTTATAGGAGTGGGTGAGGACCCAACCGGGGATGCAACTTCCGTACATTATGAAGATTGGCTTCAGGTAAATGCAGGAGAAGACTATTATCTGTTCATCAATAATTTCAGCAATGTGAATTCTGGTTTTTCCATCGAATTTACCGGAGATATTTTTACAACGAATCCCACGGATGCCTTGGATTGCTCTATCATCAACAACCTTTTGGGAGCGCCTATTGCTGCTTGCGAAGGAGATACGGTTAATTTGGATGCCACCACAACCGGTGCTACCTCGTATGAATGGTATAGTGACATCGGAAGCGGTTTTCAGGTAATCACAGGTGAGACCAATCCGACATTAAGTGTGACGTCTTCGGCTCAATATCGAGTGGTGGTAGTAACACCTACCGGTAATATTATTAGTGAAGTTCAGGCGGTTTTTAATATCGTTCCCGTAACCAATATGGTTTCAGACGAGATGTTTTGCCATACATCTTCGGCGGTTTTTGATTTGGCTACAAAAGATAACGAAGCTCTGGGAGCACAAGACCCAAACGACTATATGGTGAGTTATCATTATACTCAAGCAGACGCCATTGCCGGCTCAAACCCAATACCCAAACAATTTCCAAAGAATCCTGGACAGGAGGATATTTATGTCCGTACCTATTCATTGACCAATCCAGATTGCTATGATGCCTCTCAGAATTTCAGTATCAATGCGGTAAGCTCTCCTGCGCTTACATTTGAGGACGAGGTAACCATTTGCGAAAACTCAAGCGGTATTATTATCGGCGAAACGGCACCGAACCCGGCATATTCTTATTTATGGAGCACGGGTGAACTTACCCCAAGTATTAATGTGACCCAAGCTGGTGACTATACACTTACAGTAACCAATGTAGTCGGAGGACTGAATTGTGAGTCTAGCAGAACTGTTCAGGTGAACCTTTCGCAATTACCGGTTATCACTGATGTTGAGGTTGAGGATTTTCAAGCCAATAGCAGAGTAACTGTGCTTACAGATTTACAAGGCGATTTCGAATATAGCCTCAATAATGGAGCGTTTCAATCAAGCAATGTTTTCGAAGATGTTGCGGGCGGAATGCATACCATTACCATGCGAGATTTATTTGGATGCGGAGAGGTTGTTGAAAATATTGTAGTAGTCGGATTTTCTCCGATTTTTTCACCTAATGGTGATGTTCTTAATGAATCGTGGCAAATAGATGGACTTTCCGCGTTGAATTCTCCGATTGTTACGATTTACGACCGGTATGGAAAGCTAATTACACAATTGACTGAATTCAGTCCTGGATGGGACGGAAGCTTCAAGGGAAAACCTCTGCCATCCACCGATTATTGGTTTAAATTGTCATATCTAGACAACGATGGAAACAGGGTTTATGCCAAATATATCCAGAACCATTTTTCACTAAGACGATAGCCAGAGTGTATTTTATCGATTAACTGTATAATTTTTCGGTCAAAAAATACTAAAAGGGTCCTTTTGGGAGTTATAAAAGTTATCACAGAATAACCTTTAGCCCCAAATTCTATGAGAGCTCTATTTTGCGCTATATGTTGTTTATTTCTGGGACTTCTCACAACAAGCGCCCAAAATTCACCGGATTGTAGGACAGCAATTCCCGTTTGTGCAGATGCACCCATCATGTCAGCTACCGATGGAGGTGGAGATATTGATGATTTTGACCCCATGGTCATTACCCAAACCGGCTGCTTGGAAAAGGGAAGCGTTGCTTCAGCAAATATTGAAAATAACACTTCTTGGTATGTTTTTAGAGCAGGAACGGATGGACAAATCGGCTTCGATATTGAAGCTTTACCCGTAATTCCCGGAGGAATAGTTACTTCTGAATTGGATTTTGCTCTTTATGGTCCTTTTGATCAAACATCTGGACAAAACTTCTGTACCCTAGTTGGAAATGGAAGCGCACAGCCTATTCGTTGTAATTATGAAGTAAATGTTACCAATTATACTGGTATCGGGGTTAATCCAGTGGATGGTAGAGTAGGAGCACCTTTTGTAGTTGGAAGTCAGAATACCTACGATGAGTGGTTGGATGTAACAGCGGGAGAGATTTATTATTTATTTGTCAATAATTACAACACCAACTTTAATGGTGACCCAGAACCTTTTATGTTAACTTTTACGGGTACCTCGGTCGATGCAGATCAGAATACCGCATTAGATTGTACCCTTAGGGATGAGTTTTTGGGATTGGATATAATCGCTTGTGAAGGAGATCCAGATATCACATTGAGTGCTTTGAACTCACCTGCCGGGTCAGATATTGCAAGTGTAACTTGGACAGTGGATTATGAAGATGACGGAACAATAGACGCAACTCTGCCAGGAACAGGACCTTTTGGAGCTGAGCTTGTAGTTACGAGTCCCAATTCAGGACGTTATTTTGTTGAAATTTCAACCGCTTCCGGTACACCTCCAACGGTTATAGATAATGGTGGAATTTTAATTACCTGGTACGGTATACCTCAATTGGATCAAGTAATGGTCATAGATGATTTAGTGAACAGTGACCAAACCGACCCTTATAATATTGAGATAGTGGTACAGGGCACGGGAGATTATGAATATGCCATAAATGGTGGTGAATTTCAGGATGACCCTCAGTTCTTTGATGTACCTCCAGGAATTAATACGGTTGTGATTAATGATAAAAATGGATGTGGGACCACAGAACCTATCGAATTCTTAGTAGTGGGTTATCCCAAGTTTTTTACTCCCAATGGCGATGGCATACATGATAATTGGAACGTGCTTGGAATAGAAACACTTTCCAATCCGGCTGTTTTTATTTTTGACCGTTACGGCAAGTTGCTTAAGCAGTTGGATGGAACAACCCTTGGTTGGGATGGGACATTTAACGGAAGAGCTCTGCCATCATCCGACTATTGGTTCCGATTGGATTATGAACGAGATGATAATGGTGTTTTTGTGGCACGATCTGTACGCCGACACTTTACTTTAGTTCGTTAATCAAAAAAGGCTGGAATACATCCAGCCCTTTCATCATTTAAAAAATCTAAGTTTAAAATTTTAGGGTATATCCTAAAGTGATATTGGTATTGATACGGTTTATCATAGCTGAACTGTTTATGCCCGAATCGAAAAGCAAGGTGTTCACATCTTGTTCCGTTCTGCTAAAGGCCAGGTCCAATCTGCTTCCACCAAAATTATATCCAATACCGCCGGAAAATCCGTTGAGATCACCGATAATGTCCCCGTTTTCATAAGGGCTTTGTTCGTATCTGTAGCCACCTCTCAGACTAACTTCCTCGATTCGAAGCTCTCCACCTAATCTGTAGGTATTTACCACGCCTAATTCACTAGCTATAAAGTCGTTTTCTGAAGTGAAGTTTGGGTCTGTGGTAGGACGTAATTCTGCTTGGGACATATCTTGATGCCCATAGTCAAAACTTAGTAACCCATCTTTTCCAAATACAACCGCAACGCTACCGGTAAGTTTAGCTGGCACCTTAATTCGGTATTCCTCGAACAGATTTACAATGCCAAAATCAATAAAATTGATGTCAGATACAGCTAAGGTTGAATTAATTCGTTGAGATACGTCATCAGTTAATTCGTACCAGGTAGGAGACTGGTAACTACCGCCGACACGTATGTTGTCGTTTAATTTGGCAATTGCACCTACGCTGAATGAAAAACCATATCCCTCTGTATGCAAAAAGTTGTCAAATGTTGTGGATTGAACCGGTGAGGAGGCATCATAGCCATTTTCATCCAACAAGGTCAACCTATCATACAATATGGAATGAAAATTAAGCGAAGCTCCCAAGTAAAGATTGTCTTGGTATTGTCCAGCAGCATTTACAGTAAACTTACTATTGTATCCTGATGTACTCTGAATATATCTTTGGTTAACACTGGTATATTCCGCATTAGAAAAATAAGTGGTATTCCCGTCAACATCATCCGTAGGTTCAATAAGTCCAGCTTGGAACCCTAAAAATGCCTGTTGAGCCCCAAAACCAAGATCAGCACCTATATTGAGATAAGCATCCTCAATATTCTCACCTTGTTGAACTCGAAGATTACCTAGGGTTTGTCCATCTGCAAAGTTTAAAAAGTAGTTGTCAATACCTTGGGTTGTATTTCCAGCAACAGCAAATTCATTGTCAAAATTTCGTGCAAGGTCATAATTGAAGGACAGTGCCAGTTTTTTCCAGGGACTATCTGTTGATTTGAACACAAAAACCCCTCCGACTTGGTTTAGATCAACAGAGTTTGTATCACTATTTCGAAGGCTATTACCGAACAATGCATCATTATTTCGGTTATAATTGGAACCAGAAATGGTAAATTGACTGTAATTGAACACAGCGGACCCTGCCGGGTTTACATTTAAGGACGATAAATCGCCGCCGAGTGCTCCGAAGGCACCCCCCATGGACTGAAATCGTGCTGTTCCAATAATGTTCTCTTGGCTATATCGCAAAACATCATTTATGTTTTGGGCACTTGCGAAAGTGCATACCAATACCATGATGAAAGTTGAAATCCTTTTCATTTTGAGTGATTTAGTTTTTTAAATAAAACAGTGTGAAATATTATCGTCTTCTACTACTTCTAGATGATGAACGTGCAGCACCAGAGCTTCTTCCTCCACTAGAACTTCTGCTGTAGCTTCTTCCACTGCTACTTCGGCTGCTACCAGAACTTCTATAGCTCCTTGAACTGCTGCCAGAGCTTCGGTAACTTCTTGAGCTGCTACCAGAACTTCTGTAGCTTCTTCCGCTGGATCCACTTCGGTAACTACCCGAACTTCTGGGAGTAGTAGATCTTCTATAATTACTGCTTCTAGGAGCTGTACGTCCCGAAGATTGATAACTTCTAGAGCTTCTTGAGGGTGTACGATTGATGGTTGAACTTCTGCCTGAAGTAGCGCCTCTTCTGTAAGTACTACTGCTTCTTGTAGATGGTGAGGTGCCATATGAGCGTCCAGTTCTAGTGCCACTATAATTTGGTGAGGTCCTAGTACTTCTGCTTGACCTATAGTTTCTATTTCTGGAAATTGCGTCCGCACTAACTGCCCTTCTTGCAGTAGTACCATTACGATACGATCTTGAACTTCGTGCCGCCGCTGTGCGACTGGCATTGGAGCGACCACTATTTGTTCTGTATCTTGATGAATTTCCCCTTGTTCTGGAAGCCAAGTTGGACCTTCCTCTTAATGAAGTGCCTCGAATAGAACCTGCATATCCTCTTCTACCTCGGTTATAAGCATAACCTCTTCCATAATATCCTCTAAATGGACGGCCCCAGCGATTTCCATAATAACCGCCCCAACCAAAACCGACTCCGGCATAGCCCCAATAGGGATCCCATCCCCATCCGTAGTTACCCCAGCCCCAGCGGTTCCATCTCCATGGGTTGTTCCATCCCCATCCATATCCAAATCCTCCCCAGCCATAACCATTCCATAACCATGGGTCATTCCATCCCCAACCAAGGCCACCCCAGCCCCAGTTATCGTATACATTTATTGAAACACTCGTTGGGTTATCACCCCATCCTGGGTTTCCACTATATGAGTTGTTGTCTGCAAAATAATTGGTCTGTTCGCCCAGAGGAATACTGTCGTTTTCTACACCGCTATAATAGCTGTCTATATCTGTAAAAATATCATCCTCCAATATTTGGTTGTACTCATCGGCTTTTTGTCCGAAGTAATCACCATAGATATCACTTTCTTGTTGTTGAACTCGAACACCTTCAGCGGATTTCTTTTCAACATTAACAACCCGATTGCCATTGGAATAAATTCCATCATCATCATAATATGAAGCTTGCTGGTACGAACCGCAAGAGGCCAATAGAAGAGTGGCCATAACCAATGTGGCAACAATTTGGGTTTTTGGGCGGGGTAAAGACTTTGTCATCATGCAATTTTTATTGTTGAACATACTAAAAATAGTTAGTTTTGCCCAACTATTTTTGATGATAAAGTCACAAGTTTTGTGCCAAACTACTGTAGATGGGTAAAAATTTAACAAGTCGAAGCGAGGATTATTCCAAATGGTATAATGAACTTGTCGTAAAAGCTGATTTAGCGGAAAGCTCTGGTGTTAGGGGTTGTATGGTTATTAAACCCTATGGATTTGCAATTTGGGAGAAAATGCAGGCTCAGCTGGATAAAATGTTTAAAGAGACGGGGCATGAAAACGCCTATTTCCCACTTTTTATTCCAAAATCCTATCTCAGCAAGGAAGCTAGTCATGTTGAGGGATTTGCCAAAGAATGTGCGGTGGTGACACATTATCGCCTGAAAAATGCGGAGGATGGAAGTGGAATTATTGTCGACGAAGACGCTAAATTAGAAGAAGAGTTGATTGTTAGGCCAACTTCTGAAACCATTATTTGGGATACGTACAGAAAATGGATACAATCCTATAGAGACCTTCCTTTATTAATAAATCAATGGGCCAATGTAGTGCGTTGGGAGATGCGAACACGCTTGTTTTTGCGTACAGCAGAGTTTTTGTGGCAAGAAGGACACACGGCACATGCAACAAAAGAGGAAGCACTTGAAGAGGCTGAACAAATGATGCACGTGTATGCCGAATTCGCGGAAAATTATATGGGCGTTCCCGTAATAAAGGGAACCAAAACAGAAAGCGAACGTTTTGCAGGTGCCGAAGAAACTTATTGTATTGAGGCGTTAATGCAAGACGGTAAGGCATTGCAGGCGGGTACTTCACACTTTTTGGGACAAAACTTTGCAAAGGCATTCGATGTGAAATTTGCCAACCGAGAGGGGAAACAAGAGCATGTCTGGGCAACTTCATGGGGAGTTTCTACAAGATTGATGGGAGCACTTGTAATGACCCATAGTGATGATAACGGATTGGTATTGCCTCCAAAATTGGCACCTATTCAAGTGGTGATTATCCCAATTTATAAAGGGTTGGACCAATTGGATGCAATTTCTGAGAAAGTGGACCCGTTAGTCAAGGAATTACGTTTAAAAGGTATTTCAGTAAAATATGATAAGCGCGATACCCATAAGCCTGGATTCAAGTTCAACGAATATGAACTTAAGGGGGTTCCGGTGCGATTGGCAATAGGACAACGCGATCTTGAAAATGGAACTTATGAAGTAGCCAGAAGAGATACATTGCAAAAAGAATCGGTGCAAGCTGGGGAGATTGTGGA